>JAHJXD010000006.1 GCA_018827685.1 Patescibacteria group bacterium | reverse complement strand
TTAGTTATTGTGTAAAAATATTATTTTTCAGCGTAGATCAGCGTAATTATCAGCGTTTGATCAGCGGAAACTTGGCTTAAAGTATGAATTTTATAAATCACCAAAATTGTGGACAAATAATTTTTACACAGAAACTACTTACTTTTTCTTTGCCAATAATATACTTTTAGCCGCTTTTAAAATATTAATGTCATACCTAACCAATGACTGGGCGTATTTCATATCCAGTTGAGCGATTTTTTTATCCACTTCGCTTAAATAATTTCTAGCCTTTTCATTAATAGCCTTAAATTCATTTAATAAATCTTGAATTTGATTATTTGTATTTGGCATATTGATTAATGGGACAGTCCCTTAATATAAATTTTTGATTATTTGTTCAAATTTTGCTTTGGCTAGTGCTTTTGCTCTTTCTTGGGATACTTCTTCCCTATATTTAAATAAGCAGGCCGCATATGCTATACGCGCTTCATACAAGGGCATCGGGGCGGTTATATCAAATTTTTTATTCATACCAACAACAAAATTATCCTCAACTATCTTTTTTTGTTCTCCAGTATTTTGAATTCCTAATAAAGCCAACCAATCTTTAACGGGTTTTTTTACACCTTCTTTATTGTTCTCGTCGGCTTCTGCTTTTTTTTGGTCTGGCACAGTCGATTCTACGGTTGATTTGACAGGTCTCTTTTTTTTGGTCTTTGATTTTTCTTTACCTGTCAAACTTTTTGCCCAGTCTTCATGTTTTGCTAATATTTCTTGTCTTAACTTTTTCTTTTCGTTTTCATCTTTACTATTATCATCTACTTCAGATGGTTCAGACTTAACATCTGATGTTAGATTTATATTTTCTGTTTTTTCTTTTACTTTTGAACTTTCTTTTTTTACTTTTTCTTTTTTTATCTTTTCTTTTTCTTCCCTGTCAACTGTTAATTCCTGGCTAGTTTTGCCTATATTATTAATTCTGATTAAAGTGTTGTCAATTTCGGTTTTGTTCTTTTTAAGTTGAGTTATTCTAATTTCAAGAGCCTTTTTACTTTCAATAAAACTTTTTTTATTAGCTTCCGTCTGAGTTTTTTGCTCTTGCCACTTATTTATTTCATCTTCCAAAAACCCTTTAATCACCCTGGAACCTTTTATTTTATTAATTTTATTATTCAAGATCTTTATTTCATTATCATATGTCGCGGATTGGTCTGCGACTTTGCTTGATAAAGCTAAAAAATTTTCCAAAGTTTCATCTAATTCTTTCTGGTGCTCCTGCAACGGGGATTTGATGATTTCTAAATCACTATCTAATTTTTCTTGTTTTTCATCTTTTAAACTTCCTAACGCCAGCTCCTCTTTATTTAACTTTGACATAGTTTCAGGGTCTAAAATATCAGTATATTGTTTTACGTCTTTTTGAAACGCTTCTAATTTCTCCTTACATTTAACTAATTCTCCGCCAGATTCAGTTTCTAATTTTTTTAATTGTTCCTTAAAGATTTTGCCCGCAGTTTGATCAGCTTCTTGATCGGTTTTTTCTCTTAAAATAGTTTTTTCCACGCCTGTTTCTCCTTCAGTATAGATTTTTTGAAAACCTTTTTGATGAATTTCTTCAGGATCAATGCCAAATTCTTCAGCCACCTCTGCTAATTCGTCTACAGACAAGTCATGCTCTTGCCCCTCGACTCCTTTTCTTAATTTTCTTTTATCAACCAGCCGTCCTTCATCTTTTAGGGCGTGTTTACTGCCAGCAAAACCCAAAGTTAAAACCCTCTTTATAACGTGTCTTGCCCTCAGCCCCATGCCTGCTGTTTTAAGCACTTCAGCATCGTCTTTTTTTAACTCCACGCCGTCAATGTCAACTTTCTTCAAGGCATAAATTTCTTCAAGTGCTTCAGGGTTGTTATTAAAAATTTCTTCTTTAGCGATTCTGCCTAAGCCGACAAAAAATTTTTCTTTGCTTTCAATACTACCATCAATCTCATCGATTACTCTTTGTTCCTGTTCGGGAAAAACCGGTGTTTTCTCTTGCTTTTTTTCAGATAAATTTTCAGATAAATTTTCATCAATCTGACTTGGTTCTTCTTTATTAAACATATTTTTATAAACTAATTATTATCTTGAAAAATATTTTCCTTCATCCTCATCCTGTTTTTTATTGCCAAACATTTTAGTTCCGGCTGTTTTTGTCGGATCTTCCATTAATTCCGCGTCTTCACCGTCAAATTCTTCTTCAATTTCTTCAGCTTCAGGTTTAATGTCTTCTTCGTCTTCTGGCAGATATTCATCTGGCGCCTCTGATTCTTCTTGTTTATGCAAAGAAACACCGCTAATTCCTTGATTTATCATATTATCATATTGCTCCCGCGTTATCAAGACCTGGCGCGGCTTTGAGCCATTACCCGCACTGATCACGCCAGTCTCTTCCAATAAGTCTAAAAGCCTGGCCGCTCGCGCATAACCTATGCTGAAACGGCGCTGCAAATATGAAGCCGAGGCTTTGCCAGAATTAATAATTAATTCTTTAGCTTGTTCCAATAATTCATCTGAATCTTCCAAGCCATTATTTAATCCAACGCCAGCTATGCCTTTAACTTTCTGGTGATCTGTTATGCCTTCAATATATTGCGACTCTCCGCTGCGGTCTTTAATATAATTGACGATCCTTCTAATCTCGTTTTCACTGACAAAAGCGCCTTGCAGTCTTCTGGGCTTAAAAATTTCCGCAGTGGTAAATAACATATCGCCCCGGCCTAATAATTTTTCCGCGCCTAATGAATCTAAAATTGTGCGTGAATCTACGCCCGAAGCCACGGAAAAAGCGATGCGCGCCTGCATATTGGCTTTAATCAAGCCGGTGATAACATCAACGCTTGGCCGCTGCGTGGCCAGCACCAAGTGTATGCCTACGGCTCTGGCCATCTGCGCCAGCCTGATTATGCCAGCCTCTACCTCCCGGCCGGCCGCCACCATTAAGTCGGCTAATTCATCTATAATAAAAACAATATACGGCATTTTATCTTTGCCCATTTCATTATAACTGCCGATGTTTTTTTTGTCAGCTTTGGCTAAAAGTTCAAAACGTCGATCCATTTCATTCAAGCACCATTTTAAAGCGTTAATTGTTTTGCCAACTTCGGTAATAACAGGAGTTAAAAGATGTGGAATGCCATTATAAACAGGAAGTTCCACTCGCTTCGGATCAACCATAATAAAACGCAAATCATCAGGATTATTTTGATATAATAAACTTACAATAATAGCATTAAGACACACTGATTTTCCTGAATAAGTAGCGCCTGCCACGAGCAGATGAGGCATTTTAGATAAATCATCAAGCCAAGCTTTACCAGAAACATCTTTACCCAAAGCAATCATAATATTGGTTTTTTTATTTTGAAACATATCGCTGGCTAAAATTTCGCGCAATCCAACGATAGCTTTAGTCTGGTTAGGCACTTCAACGCCAACCAAAGATTTGCCAGGAATCGGAGCTTCAATTCTAATCGGATGCGCGGCCAAAGACAAGGCCAAATCATTGCTTAAGGCGGTAATTTTGGTTAACTTTATACCTTCAGCTGGCTTTAAAGTATATTGAGTTACAGTTGGTCCGACATTAACTTCTCCCATTTCTACCGGTATGCTGAAATTTTCCAAAGTACGTTGGATAATTAGCATGTTATTTTTAATATCGCCTGAAGTCGGCTTACCAATTTTAGCATTTAATAAATCCACAGGTAAATCAATTTGTATATGCGTTTGCTTCCAGCCGCTGTCTATAGTTTCTGTCTTAGTTCTTTTAACGCTGTCATCATTTTCATCGGCCGCGGTTTTAATTTTATGTTTATAAAAACCCGCATCTCCAAGTTCTTCGTCTGCCTCCTCTTCGGTTTCGCCCTCCAAAGCTTCAGAGAAGGAAGGTTCATCAAATTCAACTTCTGCTTCTTGGCTCTTGTTAAAAATTTTATTAAAAATAAAATTAATTGGATAAAATATTTTAGCAAACCAACTCTCTTTACCAATTAAAGATTCTAAGCTGGCATTAAACATAAGCATCAAGGAAATTAAAATTAAGCAAACCACCACAATTAAGCTAGGTCCAAAACCCATAATTTTTGTAAAAATAGAAATTAGGCCATAACCGACATAACCGCCGCCCGCGCCCTGTTTAAGCGCCGACTGCCAATTATCCTGACCAACTAAAATATGGAGTAAAGCGCTAAAAAAAATCAAAAAAATAAACAAACCCAAATAATTAGCTCCTCTAACCCAATCTTTGTTTCGGTTATACATTAAAAACCCGATCCATAGCATGGATAGAGGAAACAACCATTTTCCCCAACCGAATAAAAAAATTATGCCTTGCTCCAAATATTTACCCAATCCTTCGGCCAAGCCAAACAAGCTTAAAAAACTAATAGCTCCAAAAGCTAAAATTAAAATAATAAAAATACCCGTTTTCATATCAGGATCTAAATCAACCCTGGGTAATCTTATATAATTCAGCGGATTTAATTTTCTTCTGCGTCTTCTAGACATTTTTTGTTATTACAAACCCAACTCCAGTTTAAGAAACTTGAACTGGGTGCGGCAATCTCATATTAATTCGTATTATTATTATACCACATTTTTCCAATGTAAACCTTGTCCGATATTTTATATTTTTCGTCTTGCCTTCACAAACAATCCTGCTAAAATAATTATAACCCCGCCTGCTATTATCAATAAATATTTTAATAATTCCAGTTTCTTATCTCGTTGCGCTACATCCCATTCCTTGCTTTTTACTACCTCGCCAAAAACTTGCGGAGATAACTCGTTGGTTGAATTAATTTTAACTATATCTGTTTGATAGCGAGGCATTAGTCTAAGACCGGTTTTAGTTTTGCTTAAAATACCCGTGATTGAAACTTGTTGGCCGGACGCTAAAATTTTTGTATCAATTCCGGTATTTTTTTTAATATATATTTGAATTTCGTCACTGCCATCATCTACATAAAGCGTAGAATTTTTTTTATCTGTAATTTCACCCATTATGGTTATAAGCTGGCCAACATTTTCTTCATTGATTGCGTCACAACTTAAAGCTAAGGCAACAGGAGCTTGTTTACGCTCTATTACGTTAATATCATTTTTATCTTTAGTTTTAATTCTAAATTCATCTTGTGATTGCGTAAGCTCTCCGGTTACTTCAATATAATCACCGACTTTCAACATTGGAAAATCTTTTTTATAATTATAAATTTGCATGCCAGGAGAACCTACAATATAAAATATCTGCACGCCTAAAATACCAGGTTCAACCGCCACAGTGCCTTTAATTTTAACCAGACTGCCAATTTCTAACTCTTTAATTTTTTCCAACGTAGTTTCAATATAACCATCAGCGCCTAAAACCGCTTTAGACGTCCAAGCCGCAATTATGCTTTTGCTGTCTGCCAGGCTAATAATATTTTCCTTAGCCGGTGTGACTTTAGTAGTCCAAAACCAATTGCTATTAGCGCCTATGGCATAACTTTCACCTTCTGCCGTGTTGGCATATTCTACAGTATCAACCAGCTCGTCCAAATCATTATATAAATTTATAACATCATCAGTATTTTTTAACGCCAGTTTGCTTTGAGCATTATTTAAAACATAAAAAGCGCCGGCTTTTAACATCTGTTGACTTTTAAATTTATATTTACCATTGCCGTTTTCCACGCGCCAATTTAATAAATTCGCATTATTCAGACTTGTATTTTTCAACTCCAGCCATTCTTGGCCTACGTCCGCGCCGTCTGGATTTGGAAAAATTTCATTAATTATTATCCCCCTGGCAAGTGAAGGATAGGGAAGTTGTACATTTATATTCAACTCATCAACTCTGCCAACAACTTTCACGCTTTTAATTTTTTCAGCCTTTTCTTTTCCATCGCTCACCGCCAATTTCACTTTATATATTCCGGTTTTTAAATAAGTATGCTCCGGATTGGCTAAATTATTTTTAAAGCCATCGCCAAAATCCCAACTAAATTTTAATTTATCATCGTCTTGATCAACCGTATCTGAATTGTCAAAAATTACTGGAATATTCACCAGCGCCGGCGATTTAAAACTAAATTCAACTTCAGGCGCGTGATTAACAATTTTAAACACATTCATAGCTCCGGGGGTTAACGTCTCGCTCCATTCCCAGCATTCTTCGTCCACCTTGACAAAACAGGGTGGGGAGGATTTTTCAATTAAATTATAGCTCCAACCTTCTTTTACATTTTTATAATCTACAAGCATCAGCGGCTTATCGGCTAAAGGCTGAAATAATTTTACTTGTCCTTGATCATTATGCAGAACTATTTTAGCGCGCGGCCGGAAAAACGCCAAATATTTCCCGGCTTTAATAATAGTACTGGTCGCGATATTTTCTAAATTTTTTTTCTTATCATCTTCATTGCTTAAACTCCAGCCGGTTAAATCGACTTCGCGCTGACCAGCGTTATATATTTCTATAAATTCCAGTTTAGTATCGTCACCGATTGGATTGGGTAATATTTCGGAAATAAAAATGTCATTGCTAAAATCAAATTTAGCCTTAGCTTCCAAACTTACTTCATCTTCAACCTGAATAATATTGCTCGCGCCTTTAGTCGGCTTAATGGTAACGGAAAAATCATTGGCATTATTAAAAGTATTATACCCATCAAATTTTCTGGCCATGCTGAATGGATCACTTGCAACAGGCGCGTTATTATTTTTATCCCCGTCATCCCAATTGCCGTAAACCGCTTGATCAATTATTTTCCCGCTTGAATCGTATAAAATAATAATATCGCCATCATTATTTAAGCTGCCAGCCGGTTTTTCAAACACTTTATAGCGACCTGATCCGCTGGAGCTGATTATGCCTGTTAGTTTTGTTTTCGCCTTACTGCCTTCTTCAATCCACCAGCCAGTTAAATCAATTTCTTTATCAATTTTATTATATATTTCAACCCATTCCACTTCATTATCTGCCGGATCAGACACAAATTCATTTATTAAAACATCGCCAAAGTTGTAAATTTGTTGAATAACAACATTTGCCGTTGAAGTTGAAATATTTTTTTCATTTGACTGTTCGTCATTTTCTGTCTGACAGATTGAATTACAACCATCACTATTAATTAAATTACCATCATCGCACTGTTCGCCGTCTTCCACGTTGCCATTGCCGCACTCGGCTGTTGGCGACGGAACAATTACTATGCTTGAATTCTGCGGGTTAGGCTTTTCTTGGACAAAAAAATCAACACTATTATTGTTAGTGTCTAAATTCAACTTCCTTGCAAGACTTTGATTATCTCCCGGATTAGTTGGGAAAATCAAACCTTCAATAAAAATATTTTGAGCCCCGCCCCACGCGACACTGTCAATTATAGCGCCGGTGTCCTCTGCTCCAAAACGAATAGCTATACCATTATCATTACTAATAGCGGCTGTTGTAGTTGCGTCAGGTGTTGTGGAAATATTTGTATAATTGCTGTTTGCCCATAAATAATAACCATTTGCCGGAATAAAAACATCAGTAGTCCATGATTTTATACTTGTATCAGTAATACCGGTTTTAGTTCTTTTTACTAAACGATAGCCTTTTAGATTAACTTGAAAATTATTAAAATTATATATTTCAATAAAATCATTTTCGGTTTTGCCAACGCCGCCAGTAATCTGTACTTCACTAATAACTACATAATCTATAGCTAAACAAACATTCTTAAAACAAAAAAATCCCACGCTTACCGCAGTTAGGATTATAATAATTTTTACCCAATAAAAAAACCTTGCTTGTCGCCGCATAATATTTATTTATATGTGTAAGTACTGTAATTGATTAAAAAATTTGGAGCTGAATGGGACTGTATAGTATAAATATCCTCGTTTGTTATTTTAGACAAATCCATGTTTTTTGGCAAATAGCTTATGGTTACATTTTACAATCATTTGCCGAATGCCTCCATGGTTACATTTTGCATCATTTGATTCGGGCTCCTTGACAACCTGATCAAGTCTGTTATACTGATAATGTCGAATACGGATTCTACTGAACTCCCGAAGTCCGAGACCCTAACGGGGATCGGGCTTTTTGTTTTGTAAAATTTATGGTAAAATTTTTTCGTGGAGTTTAAGGGGCTACCTCACGGTGAGGAATCCGTATTCGACATTCGGATAGAGGGGTTCAATACCCCTTAGCTCCACTTCAGAAACCATCTCAAAAGCGAGGTGGTTTTTGATTTGCCGTATTAAAAAATAAAAAAGCATTAAAATTTGGGCGGAGATAAAATTCAACTCATTAATGTAATGTAAAAGGGAATTTTATCGTAGCCGCATACTCGGTGTTGTACGATGTAAATTTTTTATCTTCGTGTTTAACAGTATAATCTTTGTCTACTCTAAAAGAAAATTTGATTTTTGTCTTGGCTCAAAAAAGAGGGGCAAGGGGTGAATTTTTTGAACCAAGACACATTGATTACCTTTATTTTATTTAATTAAACCTAAAAGTTGGATCTCCATAAAAAGTACTGGCCATAGGATTTTTTTCCAACAGATAAGCTTCAGCTATGGTTTTGTTATTATTCAAGGCGTCAATAAATTTTTTATAACTAGTATCGCTACTCTCGGTGCCCAGTAGCATTATTCGTAAATAGTTTGAATCAAATATCTGCTCAATAAAGATTTCCGACGTTCTATTGGGTGGGTCTAATTTTCCATTTGGTTTTGTTGCGGCTGAAAACCAACCTTGCACATAGCAACCATTAGCCATAAAAAACGGCGTGCGTATCTTTTTTACTTCACTTGCCATCATATTGCGTCCAATTTGAATGAATGAGGGAAGGGCATGTCCTCTGGCCATAAATAGTTTGTATTGGTTGGTTTCATTAACTAAGCAATTTTCACAATTTTTAGTAAATTGTATATTGCCCAATTTCGAAAATGAATCCCAATCGAACGCGGCATGAATATTAGGATCGTTATCCTCGAAAACTTCAATTTTATTGCCATAGCTTGTTTTTCTATTATCAGTAAATTTGTTTAGCGCCTTGATGATTTTATCTCTTTTAATTGTATATTGGTCAGAACTAATTGGATAAAGTAGTGATGTAAGAATTTCAGCTTGATATGTACTCACGCCGCCCAATATTACAGAAACACCTTCTTGGGGATTCAGGATATTATTGATTTCCTTAGCAGTTGCATTTTGTGGAATTAAGTTAAATGTAATATCGTTGGTATTATTAAGTGGGAACTTGGCATAAGATATATCTTGATTTAATTCCTGCCAAGGTATAACGCTTGGCGCGTCTCGATCTCCGCCCTCAACGCTTAGTGCTGTTTTTATATCTTCTCCGATCATTAAAGCTGCTTTCAAACCGTCACGATGATAACTTTTAATTATCTCCCTAATTCCGCCGATAGAGTTTGAGGCCATATCTAATAAAATTGTTTTGCCATCCACGCCCGCTGCTTTGTCTTTTTTTAATTCTTGATAGCATTCTGCGAGATATTCCGACTTTAATAGATGTTGCAACGAGGTGAATTTCTCTTGCGGATTTTGTATCGACCTTTTGGCGATAAGAGTAAGTTTTGTTGCTATGTCATTTTCCATCGCTGTGTATGGCATTTGTTTGCCATTTACTCTTAAATATTAGCGACAGCCCCTTCCCCGTGCTTCACCCTGTTAGATACTGCTATCCTTCAGAATGAACCCTATTAAACATTTCTATCTAACAGGGTAAACCCATTACAGGCAAACGTAGGGTAATACGAACTGCTCAGACTTCTGTTTGCTTTTAGCCCCTTGCTTGTTTCTTCAACTTGCTTGAGGTTGTCTCGAGTTGTTTAATTTCGAGAAGGGCAAACAGACCTCCCAAGTTCCATATTTATCCATTCCTTATCTTACCACGGTCTTAGACCTCGGCAGAGTTGCGCTCAAGCTCACCTTTTTTTTCGCTTGACGCAATGTTGTCTTCCCATATATGAACAAGGTTGACCTCTGCGTTATATATAATTTTCGCGGCTCAATCCCTTCAATTCCGCTATCGCGGAATTTTGCGGTCTGATAATTTTCTCGCCCCAGCTTCACTTATTTCGTCACCAATTTAAGTGTGGGGTTTGATACAATCTTGGTGGTTGGCCTTTAGATTGGCTGGATTTTAACCAGCTGGATAAATATGACTTAGCTTGGCGCAAAATAGACCTAAAAGTGCCATAGCGCACCTCTTTGCCGTGTAGCGGCACGATCACGGTTAATTGTGGATTGTGATGGCAACGGTACTTGGTGTGCGAACCGTTTTGTGAAACAAAAAGGAAGCCCTTATTAAGAAGGACTTTAAGTACGATACGAAGTGGATAGGGTTTAGGCATATTGAAGCTTTACCGAAGCGATAATCGGATTTTTTACCTCTGACTTTTTCGGAATCGGAATATCTTCAAAATATAATTCTAATGCTTCTTGTAGCATAGCTAAGGCTTCTTTTTTGGTTTTGCCAAAGCTGGAAACCTCAACTTCCAAACACTGAGAGATATAATATTTGCCCTCTTTCCAGACAACTGATTTTAGGTCTATTTTGCGCATATGTTTAAATATTTCTTATTTTTAATAATACAGATTAATAAAAAATAAGTCAACTAAACTTCTTTCTGCGGTCTTGTCACACGATTGGCAATAATAATATGTTAAGCCGTTTTGATAAGTTCTTTCAACTTTTTGTGAAAAGCAGTGGATACAATATTGTCCTTCCTGTTTTAACGAAACATTAGTTGGTATCTGCATAAAATCTCATATTAAAATTTAGTTACTTTATTTAATTGCGGTCATATTAATAAAAAGAATTCTAATGGAACTTTTATAATATTTTTATCACGCAAAAATTCAAAATTGCTTTTAGAAATAACAAGTCCATAGTTTCCTTGCGTTTTCTCTAATGAAGTTTCTGCTTGTTGCGTTTTTTTATTGCCAAATCCGATTTCTAAAACAATTTTTTTATCACCAATTTGTAAAATAAAATCAGCGCCTCCTTTGGTTGAATCGTAATAAATTGGCGAAATAAGATTTCTTCCAAATTCTTTGCGCAAATAAAGAGCGGCAATATCTTCCAAATATTTTCCTTTATATTTTTCAAATGCTGACGCGCCATCAACAATACTAAGCAAAGCGTAACGTATTGCTGGAGTCATAAAATAATATTTTGATGGCTTGCGCACTTTTTTATAAACAGAGCCATAAGGATACACACGAATAATCATCTCTGCTTTTTCTAATGCAGAAAAAATATCAATCAAAGTATTTTTAGAAATATCAGTCAAATTTTTTGCTAAACTCGTAATACTTATTTCATCGCTGCTGGCGACCATTAAAAGAATATTTTTTATTTTTTCAATTGTCTCAACGCTAAATTTATTAAGTTCAAACAAATCCTTTTCAATAACGCGATCAATTAGTTCGTTCATCAACGCATGAGATTTATTTTCATCATCTATACATAAAGCAAATGGCATTGTATCAAACTTTAAATATTTATTAATCTCAAGTTGATCTACGTCAAGCCAATATTTTTTAACATCTTTTTGGATATTGTTTAAATTTGCATAACACGCATCAGCGCTTTTGCTATAAAAAAGAGCGTTTTTTATTTTTTCCTTTAGCTCTTTCATGGGAAATTTAGTTTTAATTTCTGTTTTTTGTGAAGCAAGACAATTTGTTTTAAGCATAATGTACTCCTCAAAATTCATCGGGTATAATTTCTCAAAAATAATTCTTCGCGCAATATCAGTTGTTGATTGCAAGGAAATAGCAGAGGAACCAGTGCAAATCACAAATACGTTTTTTGATTTATCATAAATTGACTTTAAAACAGATGGCCAGTTTTTATCAAAATGGATTTCATCTATAAAAATAAAAATGTTTTTATCAAGTCTTTCAAAACTTTCGCCAAGTATTTTTTGGTACTCTTCAAGCGCGCTGTATAAATCTGATCGCAAAATATTGACAATCTGATCTACGGAAATATAAAGAAGTTCTCTTTGGTGTTGCGGAAAGAGTTTAAAAAATAATTGAGCCAGTAAAGTTGTTTTACCTGCGCCGCGAAGACCTGGTATTCCAATAATTCGCACTTCTTTCTTGCCAGCGATAAAATCATTAATATATTTTTCTATTTGAATAAAAATATTCCGCGCAAGATATGGATTCCCATCTCCATCATGAGTTAAGCTTCTTAAAAGAAATGGCGCTCTGCTCAGCTGATTTTGAATATATTGATTTATTTGTTTTTGAGCCATATTTTTCTATACCTTTCAAATGATATACAAATCCTATTTACTATATTAATTCATTGATATAGAAAAGTCAAGTGATCGTATTTACGCATAAATAAATCAATTTTCTATTTGCATTTTATATTTTTCTACTTCGCGCTTAATTTGAATTACATGTTTAGACCGTTGAATAATTAACCCGATTTTGTGGACTTATCCACGGTGCATTGACTTGTTTTTTGAGTAATGCTACTGTATAGATATAAAGGCTAGTTGATTAATTTCAAACTAGCCTTTAATTTTGCTTCTACAAATCAGCTATAAATTATAAATTAAATATTATGTCAGACATAACTAACGCGATGAAACAAATTTGCGAAGAGAAAAAGTTAAGCCGTGAAGTAGTGGTTGAGACAATTGAGTCGGCTTTAGCCGCAGCTTTTCGCAAAGATTTTGGCGAAAAAAACCAAAATATTAAGGTTGAATTTGATCTGGAAACCGGTAAATCAAAAGTTTTTGATGTTAAAACCGTGGTTGAAGATATGCCTCCGCTTGCTCTTGAAGAATCTACGGAGGGCGAACCTGTTTCTGCCAAAGCCATAACAGACAAGATAGCCAAAGAAAAAATAACAAAAGACTTGTCCGCCGCAGCTTTAGCCGAGGGAGAAGAGATTAGAAAATTTAATCCTAAAACCGAACTTCAGATTAAAGATGCTAAATTAATAAAAAAGACAGCAAAAGTTGACGATGTTATAAAAACTAAATTAAAAATTCCAGCCGATTATGGTCGCATGGCCGCGCAAACCGCCAAGCAAGTAATTATCCAAAAATTAAGAGAGGCTGAACGCGAAATGATTTACAGCGAGTTTAAAAATAAAGAACATGAAGTCGTGGTCGGAGTTGTACAAAGACGAGAGGGTAGAATTGTTTTAGTGGATTTAGATAAAGCTGTGGGCATTTTACCGGCCGAAGAACAGATTATGAACGAAAAATACCGCTCAGGAGATCGAATAAAGGTTTATATTAAACAAGTCGGCATTACGCCCAAAGGGCCGGAAATTATTTTATCCCGCACCTCGGATGAAATTTTAAAAAAAGTGTTTTATTTAGAAATACCGGAAATTTCTAACCAGTTGGTTGAGATAAAAGCCGTAGCGCGTGAAGCCGGCAGCCGCTCTAAAGTAGCTGTTTTCTCTGCCAGTGAAAATGTTGATCCAATAGGTTCTTGCGTAGGTCAGCGCGGCTCAAGAATCCAAACTATTATTAGTGAATTGGGAGGAGAAAAAATTGATATTATTGAATATGACGAAGATTTGATTAAATTTATCGGCCACGCCTTGGCTCCGGCTAAAATTTTAAGCGTGGAAATTAATCGTGAAGAAAAAAAGGCCGTAATTAAAGTAGCCGAAGACCAGCTGTCTTTAGCTATCGGTCGCGAAGGACAAAACGTTAGATTAGCTGCCAGGCTTACTGGATGTAAATTAGATATTATCGGAGAAAAAGCTGAAGTAAAGAAAAAAGAGGATGAAACTGAACAGAATACTGAACAAGCGCCAAATTCAAAAAACTAAATTAATTTAAAATTTAAAACTCTATGACATTAACAACGTTGTTTATTTTTGGCAGTGCTGCACTTGCCATTATTTACGGAGCCATTTTAATTAAATTGGTATTGCGTTTGCCGGACGGTAATGAAAAAATGCAGTTTATTGCCAAAGCCATTCAGGATGGAGCCAAAGCTTATTTAAACCGTCAATATAAAACCATCGCAGCAGTAGCGGTTGTTATTTTTTTAATTATTGGTTTTATTCCTAAATTGGGTTGGACTATGGCTTTAGCATTTTTACTAGGCGCTGGTTTATCAGCTTTAACCGGTTATATTGGCATGAATATTTCTGTGCGCGCCAATGTTAAAACTGCTGAAGCGGCCAGAAGCGGTTTAGCCAAAGCGTTAAGTATAGCGGTTCAGGGGGGCAATGTCACCGGTATGTTAGTAGTAGGCTTAGCCTTGTTCGGTACAGCCGGATTCTATTTTATAACTAAAGACACTCATGCCCTAATCGGTTTGGGTTTTGGCGGTTCTTTAATTTCAATTTTCGCGCGCTTGGGTGGCGGTATTTTTACTAAGGCCGCAGACGTGGGAGCTGATTTGGTGGGTAAAGTCGAGGTCGGTATTCCAGAAGATGATCCGCGCAATCCGGCAGTTATCGCTGACAATGTTGGAGATAATGTTGGAGACTGCGCCGGCATGGCCGCTGATTTGTTTGAAACTTATGTGGTAACTTGCATTGCTACTATGATTTTAGGATCACTGCTTTTCGTAGGTTTTGAAAACGCCGTGCTTTATCCTTTGGTTATCGGCGCAGTTTCTATTATCACTTCAATTATCGGTAGTTTTTTTATAAAATTAGGCAAGAGCCAAAATATTATGCACGCTTTATATAAAGGTTTGATTGTAACTGGTGTTTTAGCCGCTATAGCTTTTTATCCTATAACTAATTGGTTGATGAGGGCTAACCGAACTTACAGTGTTATGAGTTTATATTTAGCTTCACTCATTGGCTTGGCGGTTTGCGCGGCCATGGTAGTAATTACTGAATATTATACTTCAACCAAGTATGGGCCGGTAAAATCAATTGCCGAAGCATCAAAAACCGGTCATGGCACTAATGTTATTGCCGGGTTGGCAGTTTCTATGAAATCAACTATGTGGCCGGTTCTGTCGATTGTTGCAGCTATTTTAGGAGCATATAGTTTAGCCGGACTTTACGGAGTGTCTATTGCGGCCATGGCTATGTTGTCTATGGCTGGTATAATTGTTACCATTGATTCTTACGGTCCGATTACTGATAATGCCGGAGGTATTGCCGAAATGGCGGAAATGGGCGATGAAGTGCGCGCGATTACTGATCCGTTAGACGCGGTAGGAAATACAACCAAGGCCGTGACCAAAGGCTATGCTATTGGTTCAGCCGCTTTAGCCACTTTGGTATTATTCGCTGATTTTACTCACAGTATCCCGGATACTTATCAATTCTTAATTAACGATCCGAAAGTTTTGGTTGGATTATTCATCGGCGGATTATTGCCGTATTATTTTGCCGCTTTATCAATGCAGGCAGTAGGCAGGGCGGCTGGTTCAGTAGTTGAAGATGTAAGGGCGCAGTTTAAAGAAAAGCCCGGCATTATGGCTGGCACAGAAAAACCTGATTATGGCCGCACCGTGGACATTGTAACTAAAGCCGCGATTGGTCAGATGATTATTCCGGCCTTGATTCCAGTAGCCGCTCCAATTTTAATCGGTTTTGTTTTAGGCATAGAAGCCTTGGGCGGACTTTTGGTCGGTTCAATTATTACTGGTATTTTTGTTGCCATCTCTATGACTTCCGGCGGCGGCGCTTGGGATAATGCCAAAAAATATATTGAAGCAGGCAATTTCGGCGGTAAAGGTTCAGAAGCGCATAAAGCAGCGATCACAGGCGATACGGTCGGCGATCCTTATAAGGATACTGCTGGTCCTGCCATCAATCCAATGATTAAAATTCTAAATATAGTAGCATTATTGATTGTGGGATTGTTGTTATAACTAAAGAGGACTGTCCCATTTATCCTTGGATGATTTGAAGAAGTAAAAATTTTATTTTATGAATATACAAAAAAAAGATTTGGGCAAATCACAAATTGAATTAACCGTGGAGTTATCAGCCGAAGAATTTAAGCCGTATATTTTGTGTGGCGCGCAAAAAGTGTCAGAGGAAGTTAAAATTGAAGGTTTTCGTCCAGGCAAAGCGCCTTATGAAATTTTAAAAAATAAAATCGGCGAAATGACAATTTTAGAAGCAGGCGCGCGCGTGGCTATTGATAAAACTTTAGACAAAGTAATTAAGGAAAATGCGGTCGATCAAATTGTTGGTCAGCCGCAAGTTAATATTACTAAGTTGGCGCCGAACAACCCCATGGAATATAAAGTGGTTTTAACCATGTTGCCGGAAGTTAGATTGGGAAGTTATAAAGATTTAAAAATAAAACAAACTAAGGCCGAAGTATGGGATGAAGAAACGGAAAAATTAATTGTCCAACTGCGCGAGATGCGCGCTAGCGAAATTATTTCTGAAGACGAAGCCAAAGACGGAGACCGGGTAATTATGGATATTGGAATATTTATAGATAAAGTACCGATTGAAGGCGGCCAAGGCAAGGGCGTGGGATTAATTATCGGCCAGAATTATATTATCCCGGGTTTTGACAAAAAAATAATTGGTTCAAAAAAAGATGATACGAAAGAATTTAGTTTACTTTATCCGACTGATTATCATGATAAAAATTTAGCTGGTAAAATGGCCGAATTTAAGATTACGGTTAAAGAAGTTTATAGCCGCATACTGCCGGAAGTAAGCGAGGAATTTGCTAAAAGTTTTGGCTTAAAATCGCTCGAGGAATTAAAAAGCAATATTAAAAAAAACTTACTGGCGGAAAAACAGCAAAAAGAAGAGCAAGCGAGCGAAGCGGCTATGCTGGATAAAATTATCAGTCAATCTAAATTCGGAGATATTCCAGAAGCGCTTATTAAACATGAAGCCGAAGTCATGATAAGCGAGCTAGAATATAATGTTAAAAACCAGGGCGCGAAATTTGAAGATTATCTAACGCATCTAAAAAAAACGCGCGGGCAAATTATGCTCGACTTAATGCCGAACGCGGTAAAAAGAGTTAAAGTGTCTTTGATTATCAGACAAGTAGGCAATTTAGAAAAGATTTCGGTCAGCCACGAAGAAATTCATAAAACGATTGATGATATTTTAAAGCAGTATAAAGGCAATGAGACCATGATTGAGCGGATTAAAGGCCGTGCCTACCATGATTACGTGGAAAATAATTTAACTGGCAAAAAAGTGGTAGAAAAATTAAAAGAGTGGAATGTAGTGAAGTAGTTTGATGCAAAAAATTTATGCCTGTGCTCGCGTTTAATAAACGAGTAAATTTTGATTATGACATCCAAGAAACTTATGAGGCCGGCTTGGTGTTATTAGGTTATGAAGTTAAGTCCATTAAAACCGGGCATGTAAGCTTAAAGGGCAGTTATGTTGCTTTTAAAAAAATTAAAAATAAAAATTTACCAGAAGCTTATTTAATTAACGCCCACATTCCTTTATATAAATTTGCTGGCGACCGACCGCATTATAATCCAACCAGGTCGCGCAAATTGCTTTTAAAAAAGAAAGAAATTGCGTATTTAATCGGGAAAAAGGCCGAACAAGGCTTGACATTGGCGCCGATTAAAATATATACTAAGCATAGTTTTATAAAATTAGAATTCGGCGTTGGCAAGGGCAGAAAAAAGTATGACAAACGAGAAGTGATTAAGAAGAGAGAATTTGAAAGACAAGTCAGAACGTTAACAAAAAGAGGTCTATAAAGTCTATGGTTAATTAATTTCGGGGATGCCAGGCATCGATAATAAAATTTTCTTAAAGTCTTCAGAAGTGCTCATTAAGGGCGTCACTCTAAACCGCGCTTGAAAACAAAATAAGCGTCAAAAACTTATTAAGCAAAATGACATTTTCTTGGAAAATGCCAGCTTTTGCAACTGTTGCCGCTTAATAGCCGCAACCATCCGCCCGATCGCTGCCTAGGCATCGGATACGGGTGTAATATTTTAGGATCGAATAATCGGTTGTTTTAGCCGATTATTTTAAAAAATTAAAACTGGTTAACGCCGATTTTGTTCGGTTTTTACGGTGTTAGCGAGAAAACAAATCGATCTAATCTGTAAACAGATTTTAAGAAATTTATTAGACAGGGGTTCAATTCCCCTCATCTCCACTAAAAAAATTATTGTAAATGTTTTTGGCCCAGTGGCGGAACTGGTATACGCACAACACTTAAAATGTTGCGTCTTATAGGCATGTGGGTTCAACTCCCACCTGGGCCACTAGGCAATAATTTAAAGTTTATGTTTTTGCTTATAGGGACTGTGGCCGAGCATAGGCGGGTATCGTATAATGGTTATTATATTACCTTGCCAAGGTAGAAATACGGGTTCGATTCCCGTTACCCGCTCATTTCGGAAAATCGCGCTTTCAAAAATGCGATTTTCCGAAATGAGCTGTTTTTATGCGGAAGCTCGAACTTTTTTTGAAAAAAACTTTTAATTTTCCGCTCGGGCGGGCAAAAAGGGAAAGGGTCTGGGAAAAGGAATTTTTGCCCGCCCTCGCTTTCCGATTCCGATTTTTCCGCCACCGCTGAATTTCGTTTTTCGCTTTGCGAAAAGCGCCGCCATTCTTTTTGTAGTTGCCCTTGACCCGCCCAACCCATTCGCGGGCAACGAAAAATGAACTCCCAATATGCTAATTATAGTATGTAGAACTAAAATTAGCAACTGTGTATACTATAAATAGCTTTACACAAAAAAGTGATTTTATGAAAAAGAAAGTATTGTTAAAATTTGGCGAAAAAATAAGAGAAGAAAGGTTAAAACAAAATCTTTCTCAAGAAAAGCTTGCTACAAAGGCAGGTGTTCATCGAACCTATATTGGCATGATAGAGCGAGCTGAAAAGAATATTACACTAGAAAATATTGAACGGATTGCAAAAGCACTGGGGTTAAATTTAAATGATGTTTTTAAAAATTTTTAGTATGAGCCTAGAAAAGATTTTGAAAAAAATAAAAAATGAGTTTGAAGTAGCCATCAAGACTGCAAAATTTAATGGTAACACATACGATAATGGAAATAAGGCAAAAGAGGCCTTAATAAGATCACAAAAAATAATAAATTATATCCATGACTTTGTTAAAGAGGATTTTATTAGGGCTGGAGTTGCTAAAAACAAAATTTACCCGCCTGTTAAGCACACTAATCCAGAATTAAAAATACAAGGATTTTTAAAAGCCAAGAATCAGGATATTGCGATAGTTCCAGATAAGGCTTTAATTAAAAAAACTTCGGAACATTTTTCCGAAGTGGAAAAGATTTTGTCTGTAAATGTCAGAAGTCAACTAAGTAGTCTTGCAAAAAATATAGATACCCTATACGAAAGGACATTTGCAGAAGCATTGAATTTACATTTAAGTTATCCGAAGCAAGTGCTTGGGGAAGTTTATCTCATCCCGACTCATGAATACGACGACAAAGCTATGCTTAAAAATAAGATTGTATTTAAAAAGGTTTCGAAAATAGAGAATTACATTAAAATGTTTCAAGCAATAAATCGAAGAGGATCTGCAAATAAAAATGAGTATAAATATGAAAGAGTGTGCCTATTAATCGTTGATTTTAAAAACAAATCACCTAAATTATATTCTGATGTCGCCAGCTTGATTAAGGATGGGTTGGTGCCTCCGAATACCAGTCTTACTCTTGAAAATTTAGCTATAAATAATTTTGCCGATGATCTTTTGAGTATATATAATGATAGATTTGGTGAAGGAAAGCTGAACTAAATTTTGACTCTATATTTTTTTATCAAAAAATTATTAATAGAATTTTTATCTTCTTCTTTTCTCAAAAAATCGGCTTCTTCATTTGTGAAATTTGGAATACCAAACAATTCAATAAAATTCTTTTGATAACAAGGATATCCACCCTCTATTGATACGCTGGTGCGCTTTATGTAATAGTCCATTATTTTTGAGTTTAGTATTTTCGCCAGCACAAAAAGATCTAATTTCTGATTTATTGAGAATAAATCAGCTTTTTGTTTTAAAAAAATTGCATAACCATTGCAAAACATTGATTGTGGATCTTTTTCACTTAAAAAGCGGGGCTCTGAACTGAATGTTGGTGTAAATAATTTTTCACCATTAAAATTAAGCCCTTGAGTTCTTGCGTAAGAATACCATTGTGAATACTCTACCTTGCCCTTATCTCTAGTTGCCAACTCCTCCTTGGCTGCTATTAAATATTTGTAACATTGTGGGTATTTTGTTTTTAATTCATCCTCATAAATTATTTTAACATCTCCATTGGTTTTTATATATGGGAAAATAATTCGGCGTTTATTCGCTTCCAATTCGATTTGATTTTTAAAATCGGAAATTTTTGCTATTGGCTTTGTAATTGCAGATTCAATTAGGTATGTTTTTCCATCGTAATCTTTTTTATAGTAGCCATTTTCATAAGTATTGCCGTCAATAAAATAGACGGAATCCTTACAAGTCGCCACTCCCACTCTTATATCGACAACATTCCCTAATTTATTATCAGCATTTTCAATATTCTGTATATTATCTTGGTCCGTTTCTCTTAAAAGTCTCCATTTTTTGTTATTAAGATCGGAATAATTTATTATTGAATATTTTATATCTTCTAAATTATCTAAATTTTTATATTCATCAATTCTTTCATATAAAAATTGCTCTTGTTTTTCTTTTCTAAGGAATGTAATGCAAGTATATGTTTGAGCGTTAAAAACTTTTAAATGATTAAAGTCAACTATTTTATTGATGAATCTATTGGATTCTAAATAATTTCTTAGATCTATTCCCGCTAATGAAGTGAAATAATTATTTGGCGTAATATAGGCTAATATTCCCTTAGTATTGAGCATTTTTATGCCTAATTCAAAAAATGCAAAATATAAATTATATGTACCATTTTTCAGGGTTATCCAGTCCTTATTTAAATCTTTGCGTATTTCAATAGTAAGATCTTGAAATTTAACATAAGGGGGATTACCAATTATGACATCAAATCCATTTTGTTTAATGATGTTTGGAAAAATTTCACTCCAATCAGATTTTAAACTATTTGCAGTATAAATATTAAAATTGATGTTCTTTTTATCTTCATTTTTTTGCAATGCCAATAGGGTTAATAATACTTTTGCTCTTTCAGTTGAATAATTTGCAATATCTACGCCATGAAGATTATTTTCAATAATATCTACAATATTTTTTTTATATTTTACATTTATATAATTTGCAGCTTCTATTAAAAAAGCGCCACATCCGCAACTTGGATCACAAATTTTTTCATTTCGCGATTTAATTGTGTTATTTGTAATAAATTCAGTAATAATCTTTGGTGTAAAAAAAGCGCCATTTAACTTTCTGTCGCGCGCGGGTATTAAAAGTTCAAAAATGTTTATTAAATCATACAAATCTATTTTTTGGAAGTCCCTTTTTATTTTGGATCTTAAATTATTAGTTTTGTCGCTATTTTTTGATAATATTGATTTTATTAGTTCATTTTTCGAAACTTTAATATTGTTTAATTCAATAAATATCTGAATAAAAGCAACTTCAATTTCTTGAATTTCATATGTTATTAATAATTTTTCTATTATTTTAAACATGTTTTAAATTTCTCTATTCTAAATTATAAGAAAAAATTCCTTTTACCTCTCCTACAATTCTAAAATCTTTTGCTGCAAAAAATGGTGGATACTGCGTATTTAGGGAGGTTAATATGTAGCCTTGTTTTTCCTCTTGAATTTTTTTAATTAAAGCCTCGCCATCATTTATACATACAACAATAGAGCCATTTTCTGATTTATTTATTTTTTTAACTATTACTAAATCCCCCTCATTTATTTTTGGCTCCATGGAATTGCCTTTTGCTTTAACCATAAACGCTTCCGAGGAAGGAAAGGATATTAGTCTTGTGGAAATAGGAATTCTATCGATTGGGCTATCATCCAAAATTGATCCTCTCAGTCCGCAATGAGCCAGTCCGTATAAATTTAAAAAGGTAATTTGCTTCTCTGGTCCTTCTGCTAAAATTTGATAATCGCGCGGGTTAGACGGATTTTGTTTTATAAATCCCTTTTTTTCAAGTTGTTGAATGTGATGAAAAACAACACTTGATGAGGAAGCGCCTAACTCTTCTTGTAGTTCTCGTATTGTGAGTGGCTCAAGAGAATTGCTTTTGAGCAATTTCAATAGCTTTTCTTGAGTTGGATGTAGTTTTTTCATATGCGTGTTTGCATCTGTCCAAAGTATAGCATGTGGATAAAATGTGTGCAAGAACATGTTGACTTGTTCTAGATATTGTTCTAGTATAAAAAGGTAACAAATTAAACTAAAAACTATGGCAAAGGCAAATGAGGTCATAATAGCTGAAATTAAGGCTTTTATGGCAAAATGGGGCGGAAATTATTCTGATTGGTATGTTGGAATAGCCTCTGACCCAAGGCAAAGATTATTCCTGACTTGTACCACTGTTAAAATTTAAAAAATAATTTAGCTAACATATAATAAAAATTGTCTAAAAAAATAAATTTTGTCATACTAAGGGTAGTAATAACGCCCTTATGCACCATATTCGCACAACTAAAACTTCCTCTAAGGCAACAACTGTCCAAGTAGTCAGATACGAAGATCGCAGACTGG
>JAHJXD010000005.1 GCA_018827685.1 Patescibacteria group bacterium | reverse complement strand
ATATTAGGTTAATAATTAGCCCAATATATTACCATAAATTTCAGTGTCTTTTTAGATGATGTATCAATGAGCCTCTTGGTGTCATTTTAGATGATGTGATGCGCAAAGTTGTTTAAATTATGTATCATTGTAGTATCAAGAAATTATGCTATATATTCTATTCTATATACTATAATGTTAAACAATAACGAAAGCAATGTCAAATAACATTTCGGACAATTTAAGAAAGCTACGGGGCAAAAAGGGCTATTCTCTCGAAAAGATAGCTCGCCTTGCTGATTTATCGCTCAATACCATTGTTAAGGTTGAAAATGGCGTTAATCAGAACCCGACAATCGAAACCCTGACCAAGATCGCCAAGGCGCTTGAGGTTGGTGTTGATGATTTAATAAAGTAGATTTATGGCAAAAATTAAGGATATTCCAAAAATAGACCGCCCAAGAGAAAAATTTCTCCAAAAAGGGGCTGATGCACTTTCAAAAAGTGATCTTTTGGCAATTCTTTTAGGCAGTGGCATAAAAGGTAAAAATGTCAGGGAACTTTCAGAGAGTATTATCAAAAAATTTGGTAAAAACTTTTTAACTTCAAATTGATTATGGATCAAGAACGGTTCGAAAAATTAATAAAAAATTTAGTTTCCCTTCCAAGTGAAACTGAAACCGTTGAATTTAAAGAAAATAAATTTAACGAAGATGATGTTGGAAAAAGAATATCAGCTCTTTCGAACTCGGCAAACTTGCATGATAAAAAGACCGCCTTCCTAGTTTTTGGAATTCAAGACAATACGCATAATATTGTCGGAACTAACTTTTCACCAAGCAATGAAAAAATCGGAAACGATCAATTAGAATTTTGGTTATCTAAAATGATAAATCCGCGAGTTGATTTTAGAATCCATGAATTAGAATATGAAACCAAAAAAATTATTATTTTTGAAATTCCACCTGCGATTAACCAACCAATAAAATTTAATAATATCGCGTATATTCGCGTTGGCTCTACAACCCCCAAGCTAATTGATTACCCTGAAAAAGAGCGGAAAATATGGAGCAATATCAATAGAAAGAGTTTTGAAAAAGGTATAGCTAGGGAAGGTGTTACTGTGTCAGAAGTTTTAAATTTATTGGATTACGCAAAATACTTTTCACTTACAAAACAAGAGTTACCGAGCGAAACCTATCAATTTACAGAAAAAATGGCTCAACATGGTTTAGTAAAGAAGATTTTTGATAATAATTACGACATTACCAATCTTGGCGCTATATTATTTGCAAAAAATCTACAAGATTTTCCTACCGTAAAAAGAAAATCTGTACGAGTTGTGCTTTATAAAGACAATACGAGAGTAAATAGATTAAAAAATCAAGAGGGTTCGCTTGGATATGCAATATCTTTTGAAAATCTACTTGATTATGTAAATGATAAGCTTCCTCATAATGAAGAGATTTCTAAATCATTAAGGAAGGAAGGAAAAATGTATCCAGAGGTTGCTGTGCGAGAATTTGTTGCTAATGCGCTTATTCATCAAGACTTGTCAATATCTGGAGCAGGACCAATGATAGAGATATTTAATAATAGAATTGAGATAACAAACACAGGAGAGCCGCTTATTGACACTGATAGATTTATTGATCATCCGCCTCGTTCTCGCAACGAAGACTTAGCCTCATTTATGCGACAGATTGGTGTTTGTGAAGAAGGGGGAACTGGTATTGATCGAGCCCTTATTAATATTGCTCTCTATCAATTGCCAGCCCCAAATTTTGAAAAATATGAAAATTTTACAAAGGTAACTCTATATGCTCATAAAAGTTTAAGGGACATGACATTAGACGATAAGGTGAGAGCATGTTTTCAACACTGTGTTTTGAAATATGTAGAAAATTCCAGAATGACAAACGCAACATTAAGAGAACGACTTGGAATTGGAGAAAGGAATTACCCCGCTGCTTCAGCGATTATCAAAGCCACAATAGAAAAAAAGCTTATAAAAGAATCAGAGAAACCAAAAGAATATGTTCCGATTTGGGCATAAAAATGATGTAGTGATTTTTAGGAATTTTGCCTTAAAATCCATAAAAACCAGCATTTTGGCTTAAAAGTTATGTAGTGGTCATGTAGTAATGATACAATCAAAATAACTATGTCAATACAAATTTTATCAAATCTAAATTACCCTATCGGTAATATCATCAATCAAGAATTGCAGAATGCGCAATCTACGAGAATTGCTATTGCTTTTCTAAAATACTCGGGCATAAAAGTAATAGAAAAGTCGCTGAATCAATGTTTAGACAATAATGGAAGCGTTGAGATTATCGCCGGGCTTGATTTCAAAACAACTGACCCACAGTCAATGCATTATTTGATTCAACTCCAAAAATCAAAGCCTAATTTAAAATTTTATTGCTATGGCGACAAAGATGTTAATAAGAACAGTATTGTTTTTCATCCCAAAATTTATTTGTTTCAGGGTAAAAGAGAAACAACGGGTATTGTTGGCAGCACAAACCTGACGGCAGGAGGATTAATGACAAATTTTGAAGCGAATGTAATTTTCAAAGAAAGTAAACCTCTTTATTTTTCGCAACTTGAAGCAATTTACAATTCCGTAAAATTCACGGACTCTATTTTTTCGCCCGATGAGGAGTATTTAGCTGGTTACTCCGATGTCTATAAAGCATTTCTGCAAAATGAAGAAAGCGCGATGAAAGATAAAAATGTGCAGGAGGTTGTCCGTCAAATAAGAAAGCGCGAAGAGTTTTTACCAGGCACCGTGCCGTCTCTTAAATCTCTAATTATCGATGTGATAAAAAATAAACAGCAATTGAGAGCAGAATTCGTACCATTACAAGAAATTTATGTAGAACTGGAAAAAATAGTAGAAGAAAAAAAGCTAAACTATAAAATGGACACATTTAGAAATTCTATCCGTGGCGAACTTAATACCCATGAGGATAACAGTAATCATCCAAGTAATATGCACCTATTTGTTCGTGCAAAGGATGAGAAGGGATATTATTCTTTGACGAATAATGGGCAAAATTATCAAGGTCGTTAATTTCTAAAATTATGCAAAAAGATATAACTAAAAAATGTTATTATTCGCTGTTTGATAATCAAACAAATCGAATAGTTTCAACAGGCTTCAACGAAACATCCAGAGACATTGTGAGAAAATGCTTAATCAATTTCCTATTACTTGGTAATTTTTCAGAAGAAGGTGAAAATTCAATAAAAAATAATACTTTATCTGAACTGATGAATTATTACGGATTCAACTTATTGAAATCGGAGCGTTCTTTTAAAAATTCAATATGGCAACTAAACCGAAAAAGTATTTGATGATAATCCACAAAGCCACAAAGAGGCAGGTTTTGAAAAAGGTTGGCCATCAAGATTTGATACTTGGTTTAAAATTGCCAAAGAACTTGGTTTTGTTTGGTATTGGCCAAATGAAGAAATAAAATTTTCCGAAAGCGGGAAAATGCTATTAGATAAAGAAAAACCCGAAAACGAATTGATGGTTTTTGCTAATGCTTTCGCAAAATATCAGCGACAAAATCCGTTTCGTAGAGTTTTAAATAAAAATGTACCACTGATCTTGCTGATACAAACAATAAAACTCCTAGATAACGATCCTGCCTATAATGGCACGGGTATTTCAAGGTTAGAAATTCCGTTATTGCTCTGTTGGCAAAATGATAATGCCGAAAGTTTATATCGTGAAATAAAAAAGTTGCGCAAAAAACATGGCTATTCGCCAAGCAACGAGATAGTTTTAGATCTTTGCTATGAATTATTAAACGAAACCAAAAGAGACGATAATTCTATCTTAGGGGATTATCCCGATGATTTTATTCGTAAAATGCGTTTAACTGGTTTATTTTCTTTGCGTGGTGGTGGTCGTTTCATTGACATCAACACAAAAGAAATGGCGACTGTAAATTACATTTTAAAGAATTATATTTCTTACCCAACGTTTGAGTCAGAAAAAGATTATTTTAATTATATTGGCAAAGTGGACACCAATTTGATTGCAACGCTCTCCGTCTATGAAACTCCTGTTAGAACGACTAAAGCAGAGTTGGAAAAATGGGTAAATCATTATGCGTGGGAATCAATTAAAACCGAAATGCTTAATTTAGCACAGAAAAAATCTTCCGAAGACGATATTTTGCGGGTGATAGAACAGCCTTTGCGCTTGGAGTTTTTAACCTCTTTGGCTATTCTCAAAAAATTACCAAATGTTGTAGTAAAGCCAAATTTTGTTTCAGATGATGAGGGTTTACCGACAAGTTTTGCTTCTGGTGGAAACCCAGATATTGAATGTTTAGAAGATAAAGGCACCGTATTGATAGAAGTGACTTTACTAACAGGCACACAGCAACATATTAGAGAGTCATTTTCAGTACATCGACATCTTGAGGAGTATGTAAAGAAAGGCACTAAATCCTATTCCGTATTTATCTCACCAAAATCCTTCATTGACACTGAACGCTATTTTGATTTTATTAAAAAGGATGGTTTGGAAGTGAGAATTTCGAATATTGATAAATTTGTCCTCGGTCTTGAAAAAAAGACGACATTGAACGAAGCGACTTTATGATTGAAAAAATAAAATTAGTTTATGAAATCTAGTAAAGTAAAAAATCTTATATACTTGATTATTTTTGCGGGAATATTATTTGCCCTCAAATTTTTAGTAATAGATAGAGTCTTTACTGGTCTAGGAAATGACGCCGAAATTTGGTTTACAAGCGGTTTATTGCTGGTAGTGTTGGGCACTTTTGTAACAGAAAAATATTTTACCAAACCACTTGATGTAATCGTTAATGTAATAACTCTTTTTGTTGTTTTATCTACACTTGATAATGTAAGCAACTTTCAGCTTTATTGGCCTCTCGTCGCTTACTCATTAATGACTGCTGTAATTGCGTTTTTATCTTTTGTTTTAATCGATGAGGAAAAAGATCGAAATTATTTATCACAAAAAATCGCTCACTCCGCGAATACAGTATCAAGTTTCTTGGGTAGCTCCAAGATGTTGTTTTCAATAGTTTTTATACTATCAATTTTTAGCTATTTTATTTCATCATTGGAAAGCAACGCGTTAATAAATAAAGAGCAGATAGCAGTTTTATTATTGATAGCATTTTGGGGCATGGTAATTCTTGTTGAACCTATTGATAAAAAATTGATTGTTCCTTTGTTGGAGAAGATGAGGGATAAAAGTAAACCAAAATTAATCGGTAAAATTGCCAAAAGATCAAACCCCGATGTTATTTATGTTGAACAATTACCCGGATCGCCAAATTTAAAAGCGGGCGATATAGCAGTAATAGATGATATTAAAAATTTTCGTGATTCAAAATATTTAGTTCATGTGATGTTTGTTTCCGAGCTTGAAGCAGATAATAAAAAATACTTATATTTCCACTGCATAAACTCGCAAGCTATTGATATAGCTAAACAAATATATGTTCATAAAACTGATTCTAATATTCCCGAAGCGGTAACAATTTCAGAAATCTATAAAAATCGCGACAATATAATAGGTTTCGTCCATACTAATTCTGACATTGATGTTATTAAAGTAAAAATGATTGATGGCGTTGACGAAAATAAGGAACTAAAAGAAGGTGATTTAATTTCGATCAATTTTTATAAAAACTCCACAAAATATCAAATTATCAATGTCGAAACTGACTCTGAAAATATTGACGGGCAAAGCAAGAAAGGATCAAAAATAATAACTGCTCAACAAATCGGATATTGGCAAAATGATAAACAAAAGTTTGCTGATACTGGCTGGGTACCGAGTATTAATTCTCCAGTGTTTATTGAAACATCGACAGAGGAAATAAATGTGACTAACGATAACTATTTTAAAGTCGGAACCGTCCCTCGTTCGCAATATCCGATTTTTATTGATCTTGAAGATAGTGTCAGCCATCATATTGCCGTAATAGGAAAAACAGGCACTGGCAAATCAAGAATGGCGGCTAGTATTTTGGAAAAAATGGCCTCTATCGGCTATAAGGTGGTAATTCTGGAGGTTGATCGCAAGCATAAACAGTCGCTCACTACTTACATAAACTCTGAACTAATCGAGGAGCAAAACTCAAATGCTCTTGATCTTTCAAAAGCTACTAAAAATGTAATTTCTATCAATTGGCAACTTGACGATAAAGATAAAAGCGGCGGGACACTTAATCTAAGTGATATAACAGCGAATATTATTGAGAAAGTCGTTGCATACCAAACACAAAACGAAGATCAAAAGATTTGTATTGCAATGGAGGAAGCCTATGATTTTATTCCGGAAAATTCATTTGGCAAACAAGACTACGGGCAACCAAAAGTTAGTCGTATATCGCAGATGGTCTTAAAATGTCGTAAACACAATATTGGACTTCTTATTATTACCCAGCGCACGGCTTTGGTCACAAAAACAATTCTTTATCAATGCCACACTATAATTGCCCTACAATCATTTGATGAAACATCAAAAAATTTCATGGGTGCATACATAAACCAAAAGTATTTGGATAGCATGAGCATTCTTCCTCGTTATCGGGCAATTGTCGTTGGCAAAGGATCAAGTTGTGACAAACCCGTGATTGTTGATTTTTTTGATAGCAAGCTCGCAAACACTAAAGAAGTTTCTATGACGAAAGAAGAGAAAAAACCCGATGAGGTTTCTTGAAGATTCCAAAATTCCAATAAAACAGGTAAACTAACAATAGAAATTTTAAGTCCGCCGAAAAATCCGTCCGTCCAAAAGTTTTGGGGGCGAAGCCCAAGCAGGCGGGCAAAAAGGAAGAGATCCGCTATGAGAAAAAGTCAAGCGATTTTGT
>JAHJXD010000083.1 GCA_018827685.1 Patescibacteria group bacterium | reverse complement strand
TTTTACTCTAATTGAGCTTTTAGTGGCAATTTCAATTATAGGTTTTTTGGTTGCGTCTTCGGTAGTGATTTTCAATATTGTTAGGACGCGTGCTAGAGATGCGGTTAGGGCAGGGAATATCGCTACTATTACCCGCGCCTTGGCCATGTATTTGAATAATAAATCCAGCTATCCGGCTTCAGCCGGCGAATGTTTACAGAGCGGCTCTGGTGTAGGTGTCGCGCTTACAGATGATAAAACATTATTGCAAGTTCCTGTAGATCCTTTATGGCCGACGCAGGCGCCAGCGCATACTAATGGTGTTGTCAATAATGGTCAGACGAATTTTTGTTATTTTTATTATTCCGCGTTCGATAATCAATATAGGATTAGTTTTTATCTTGAATCAAATTCTCAATCTGGCAAAGCCGGGATTAATAGCATTATCATTGTGCCATAATTATTTCCAGAATTAAACAATCAGAAATTGGCAGCGGTTATTTTTATCTGTTGCATCAAACAGAGGGGATTTTAATGATTACTAAACGATTAAGGCCGAACAGGTCTTTTTTTATTTGACAGTTTGCCCCTGGCAGTTCGCGCTTGATCAATTGTTTTATTTTTCCGGTTTGACGCGGATCAAATTCACATAAAATAAATAACGAATCATGTATTTTATATTTTTGGATTAAATAATTTATTTGTTCGAATAATTTTTTATATAACCTTAACCCGTTTTTACCGCCAGATAAAGCTAAATTAGGCTCATGTTTTATTGTAGGAGAATTTTTTATTTGAGTTTGAGTGAGATAGGGGAGATTTGCCAAAATGATGTATTTTGTATTTTGTATCTTGTATTTTGGGTTATTAATAATAGGTTCCAGCAAATTACCGATAATAAATTTTATTTTTTTATTAACATTATGTATTTTGGCGTTTTGCTTGGCTACGATTAAGGCCTTTTTTGAAATATCAATTCCGAATAATTTGTATTTTATGTTTTGTATTTTATGTCTTGTTAAAAGTTGTTTTGCTAAAGCGATTATAATACAGCCGGATCCTGTGCCTACATCTATAAGTGTTACGGGTTGCGGGTTGTGAGCTACGAGCAGTGAGTTGCGAGTTGCGAGTTGCGAGTTGCGGGTTGCGAGTTGCGGGTTGCGAGTTGCGGGTTGCGAGCAGTGAGTTGCAAGAGTTAAAGCTTCTTCCACTATTAATTCGGTTTCCGGCCTAGGGATTAAAACACTTTTATTAACTTTAAATTTTAATCCATAAAATTCTTTTTCATTTGTAAGATAAGCGACGGGTATGCGCTTAAGCCTTTTTTTAATTAATAGTTTGTAATTAGCAATTTGAAATTTTGCTAATTTGCGCTCGCCATGAGTTAAAATAAATTCGCGCGATTTTTTTAATGTTTTGGATAATAAAATTTCCGCTTCAAGATGCGGAATATCAATACAGCCTGCGTTTAATTTGGCTGCGGCAAATTTAAGAGATTCTGATATGGTCATGCCAATGGATTTATTGCTTAATAATTTTATGTTTTAAATTTTTTCAGCGCTTCAATAATATCTTCGATATCTCCATTCATAATTCTCGCAAGACCATGCCAATTTTGTTTAATGCGATGGTCTGTAAATCTATCTTGAGGGAAGTTATAAGTTCTTATTTTTTCGCTTCTGTCGCCTGAACCGATTTGTTGTTTTCTTTGAACTGATTCGCGAGAGCGCTTTTCTTCTTCCAATTTAGAATAAAGGCGAGAGCGTAAAATTTGCATGGCCTTTTCTTTATTTTGATGTTGAGATTTTTCATCTTGACAGGTAGATATTAAGCCGGTTGGCAAATGAGTAATTCTGATAGCCGAATAGGTAGTATTAACGCTTTGTCCGCCAGGGCCGGAAGAGCAATAAGTATCGATTCTAATATCCCCGGGTTTTATTTCCACATCCATTTCTTCGGCTTCTGGCATAACCGCGACTGTTACGGTGCTGGTATGGACTCTTCCGGCTTTTTCGGTTTCCGGCACTCTTTGCACCCGGTGCGTTCCTGCTTCATACTTTAAGCAGCCGTAAACTCCGCCAGAAATGCCGCTTTCAACTGAAAATATAATTTCTTTAAATCCGCCGATGCCGATACGGTTGGCATATAAAATTTTTAATTTCCAATTTTGTTTTTCAACATAACGGGCGTACAGGCGGAACAATTCGGCTACGAACAAGGTAGATTCATCGCCGCCCGCGCCGGCTCTAATTTCCATGATAATATTTTTTTTATCATTAAGATCTGCTGGATTAAGTTCAATTTCGATTTTATTGGTTAATTTTTCAATTTGTTGTTTTAGCTGGGTAATTTCATCTTCGGTAATTTTTAATAATTCTTGGTCAGATTCGTTTTTAATCATGTCTTGGCTTTGGCCTAATTCGGCTTGCTTTTTTTTCAATTCTAAAATCAGCTTAATTACATATTTGAGCTCATTATGCTGTTTAGAAATTTTTTTTAGTTTTTTCAGGTCTGAAATAACACTTTGATCTGAAAGTTGATTTTCTAAGTTATTAAATTTTTCTATTATTTGGTCGTACATGTTTTATAAAAAAACGATTATTTTATAGTTAGGCCATAGTTAAATTATAGCATAATAATAAAATAATCGTTTAGAATAGCTATTTTTTTTCTGTTTTAGCGATTTTAACTTTGGCTTTGGCCGCATGTTTAACCTTTTTGCCTTTACGCTCTGAAGAGGCTTTAGTTTTAGCTGCCATTTTAGCGTAAAATTTTTCCACTCGACGCGCCGAGTCAAGTAATTTTTGTTTACCGGTGTAAAAAGGATGGCAAGCTGAACAAATTTCAGTTTTTAATTCTGATAAAGTTGAACCTGTAACAAAGTTGTTGCCGCAAGCGCAAGTCATCTTGGCTTCAGGGTAATATTTTGGATGAATGTTTTTTTTCATATTATGCAGCGGGTCTTATAAATTAAAAATAATCTTCAGATTACACATTAACATAGAAAATTATTTTTGGCAAATTTTTATTTTTGGCAAATTGACAAAATATTAAAATTATTATAATCTATTGACATAGCTTAAATTGGAATAAGCTATTTTAATTTAATTTCTCATACTGCTCTAAATATTTTCTTGTTCCGAATGTTCGGAATTATGGCAGTAGAGGATTATCCATATTGGATAATAACAAAGAAAAATTATGACAATTCCATCAATTGAAGACATGCTTAAGGCCGGAATGCACTTTGGGCACCGTACATCAAAATGGCACCCTAAAATGAAGCTTTTTATTTTTGGCTCAAAAAAAGGGGTTCACATTATTGATTTAAGAAAAACGCAAAAAATGCTGGGCATGGCTTTGGAATATATAAAACGGCAGTCTGCCGAAGGCAAGGCGATTCTTTTAGTTGGCACTAAAATGCAAGTTAAAAATATTTTGAAAAAAACTGCTGAAGAAACAGGCATGCCTTATGTTTCTTCAAAATGGTTAGGCGGATTTTTAACTAATTTCCCAATCATTAAAAATTTAATTAGAAAGTTTAAGGATTTATCAGAAAAAAGAGCCGGAGGGAAATTAGATAAATATACTAAAAAAGAAAGGTTGGATTTTGACCGCCAGATTGCTAAATTGGAAACCAATGTCGGCGGTTTAGTAAGTTTAACTAAAATTCCCGATGTTATTTTTATTTGGGATATTAAAAAAGAAAAAACCGCTTTTACAGAAGCTTTAAAGAAAAAAATTCCAGTGGTGGCGGTTTGTGATACTAATGTTAATCCTGATGGTGTTAAATACATCATTCCGGCTAACGACGACGCGTCCAAAGGTATAAAGTTAGTCATGAATTTAATTAAGGAAGCGATTTTAGAAGGCAAGGCGGAGAGCCAAAATAAAGAGAATAAATAAATTTAAATAGTTATTGTGTAAAAATATTATTTTTCAGCGTAGATCAGCGTAATTATCAGCGTTTGATCAGCGGAAACTTGGCTTAAAGTATGAATTTTATAAATCACCAAAATTGTGGACAAATAATTTTTACACAGAAATTAAATATTATGGAAAATATAAAAATTTTACGCGGTAAAACCGGCGCAGGCATGGTTGATTGCAAAAAAGCCTTGGATGAATCCGGCAACGACATTAATAAGGCCATAGAAATTTTAAGAAAAAAAGGCATTGCTAAAGCTGCCCAAAGAAGTGATCGCGAGGCGGCCGAAGGAGTGATTAAAGTTGCTTTAAGCAGCGACGCTAAGACCGGCTATCTTGTAGAGATAAACGCTGAGACTGATTTTGTGGTACGCAGTGAAAAGTTTCAGATGTTTGCCGAAAAGGTTGTGCGGTTAATTATGGAAAAACAGCCTAAAGATTTGGTTGAATTAATGACATTAAATTTTGATCACAGTACGATTAAAGAAAATTTAGACAGCTTGAGCGGCGTAATTGGCGAGAAATTGGATATAAAAAGATATGAAATGCTTAACTCCGCCGGCACAGTGGCGGTTTATTCGCACATGGGTGGCAGAATTGGCGTACTGGTGGCATTGGACAAAGAAGGACAAAGCGATATTGCTTATGATGTGGCTATGCAAATTGCGGCCGCTAATCCGAAATATATTAGACCAGAAGATATTTTAGCCGATGAAATAAATAAAGAAAAAGAAATTTATAAGGAGCAGCTTCTAAGAGAAGGCAAACCGGAAAATATGATTGAAAAAATTATGGCCGGCAAACTGGCTAAATTTTATGAAGAAGTTTGTTTAATAAAGCAGGAATATATTAAAGATGACAGTAAAAAAGTTGAAGATATTTTAGGCCACGTAAAAGTAGAGAGGTTTATTAGATATAGTTTATAATTTTTTGTATGAAACTAGTCCAAGTACAATTTTCGTCTTGGGATAAAAGATATAATTTCGACGCGGCTGAAATTGACGTTAAGGTTGGCGATCAAGTTATTGTTAAGACTGAATTAGGAGTTGAATTTGGCAAGGTGGTCGGCTGTCAAGATTTATCAGACACAAAGAACAAGATTAAGGCTGAAAATGGCGTGGAAGATGGTTGTTCGGCAGATTTACAACAGACAGAAGTAAAAAAAATTTTAAGGAAGGCTACAGCCGTGGATTTAAAAAAATTGCCGGACGAAAAGCAGAAAAAGAAAGATTTTACTTATTGTAAAAAAATTATAGAGAAATATCAATTACCCATGAAATTAGTTGATGTTCATTATTCTTTTGACGACGTAAGGGTAACTTTTCCTTTTATCGCTGATTCAAGAATTGATTTTAGAGAGTTGGTCAAAGATTTAACTAAACATTTTGGCCGCAGCATTAGATTGCAGCAGATTGGCATTCGCGATGAAGCCAGGTTCTGCGGCGACTTTGGGCATTGCGGCCGCTCTTTATGCTGCACTCGCTTTTTAGGCAGCCTTAATTCCATAACTTCGGAAATGGCCGAGCTTCAGCAATGCGTGCATCGCGGTTCGGAACGTATTTCCGGCGTTTGCGGCCGTTTAATGTGCTGTTTATCTTATGAAGAAGAAGGTTATAAAAAGTTGGCGGAACATTTGCCATTGATTGATAGTCAAGTTAAAATTGAAGGTAGAAAAGGCAGAGTTGTAGCGCGCCACATTTTAAAACAAACTGTAAAAGTTTTACTTGACGAATCCAATGGCGAAGCTGGCGGCGTAGTGGAAGTGGAAGCTGGGAAAGTTCAATTTTTAAAAATAAAAATATAAAAAACATATGCAAATATCTAACAATGTGAACGTAGCTATAAATGGCTTTGGCAGAATCGGCCGGGCGGTTTTTAAGTCTTTACTTAATAAAAAAGGTGTAAATGTCATAGCTATAAACGATTTAACCCATACCAAGACGTTGGTGCAACTGCTGCAATATGACAGTTGCTACGGGGTTTATGGAAAGAAAATTGACGCGGAAGCTGATAATTTAATAGTGGATAAGAAAAAATATAAAGTGTTGGCTGAAAAAGAGCCGATTAAATTGCCTTGGGGAAAATTGAAAGTGGATATAGTACTTGAGTGTACTGGTAGATTTTTGCACGCATCTGGAGCCGGACAGCATGTTAAAGCCGGGGCTAAAAAAGTAATTATCTCCGCGCCGGTTAAAGACGGGGAACAAATTAAAACTATTGTTTTATCGGTTAATGAAAAAGATTTAACCAAAGCTGATAAAATTATTTCCATGGCGTCCTGCACGACTAATTGTTTGGCTCCGGTGATGAAAATAATTTCTGATAATTTCGGAATCAAAAAAGCCATTATGTCTACTATTCATTCTTATACGGCAGATCAGAATTTAGTGGACGGTCAGCATAAGGATTTGCGCCGAGCTCGCGCCGCGGCCGTAAATATCGTGCCAACCACGACTGGCGCGGCTTTAGCAACGGCTAAAACTATTCCAGAGTTAGTTGGAAAATTTGACGGCCTGGCTTTACGCGTGCCAACTCCGGTCGTGTCGCTTTGCGATACGGTTTTTATCACGGAAAAACAGGTAACGGCCGAGCAGGTTAATCAGGTTTTAAAAAACGCCTCGGTCGGAAATTATAAAGGTTATGTGGCGGTAACTGAAGAACCTTTGGTGTCTTCGGATTTTATTGGTAATCCGGCCAGCGCAATCGTGGATTTATCTTTAACCAAAGTTATCGGCCGCGACTTGTTAAAAATTATTTCTTGGTATGATAATGAATGGGGATACTCGTGTCGACTTGCAGACCTGTGTCTATATATAGCTAAAAACCGCTTATTATAAGAGTAGTTTCGCGGGTTTTATGGATATTTTATCTAAAATTAAACAGGCTGGTTTGGTCGGACGCGGAGGCGCTGATTTTCCTGTGGTCAAAAAATGGTCTGCCGTGGCTAAAGCTTTGGCAGATAAAGATGCTGGCGAAAGAAAATGCTATGTGATTTGCAATTCGGCCGAAGGCGAACCAGGCGTGGCTAAGGACGGTTATATTTTAGAGCACTTCGCGGATAAGGTAATTGATGGCATGAAAATTGCCATTGATTTTTTATCCGCGGAAAAAGGTTTTATATATTTAAATTATAGTTATAATAAAAAGCTTAATAAAAAATTAACTGCTTTATTAAAAAATTCAAAAATAGAAATATTTATTAAGCCTATTAATGCCGGTTATATTGGCGGCGAGGAAAGCGCGATTTTAAATGCCATTGAAGGCAAGAAAATTGAACCGCGGTTAAAACCGCCGTTTCCCACGACCGCTGGATTATGGGGTTGCCCAACCCTGATAAACAACGTGGAAACTTTTTATAACGTAAGCTTGGCCACGGCGAATCAATATGCCAATAAAAGATTTTACACAATTACAGGCGATTGCCCCAATGAAGGGGTTTATGAATTGCAGGACAATTTAACAATTGAAAAATTACTTAATCAAACTAAAAATTATCCGAAATTTATTTTTTTTGCGCAGGTCGGCGGCAATGCTTCGGGCGAAGTTTTAAATAGTTCTCAATTAAAAAGGCCGGTCAGCGGCGCCGGTTCAATCGTTGTTTATAGCCTAACTAAAAATAATTTTAAAAAAGTTATAAAAAACTGGCTTGATTTTTTTATTAATGAATCATGCGGGCAATGCGCTCCTTGCCGCGAAGGAATCTACCGGCTTAATGAAATATTCATGAAAGAAAAGATTGACTGGGCGCTGTTCAATAATTTGCTGGATAATTTAAGCGATACTTCGTTTTGCGCTCTCGGAGGTTCGGCAACCATACCAATAAAAAGTTTTATGAAAAATGTATATCCGCAAATTTATAAAAAAGAATGAAAAAAGTTAAAATAAAAATAAATAATCAAGAAATAATTTGTTCGTCAGAACAGACTATAATGCAAGTTGCTCATGACAATGGCATCGAATTGCCTAATTTGTGTTTTCATCCGGATTTTTCTGTTAAAGCAAATTGTCGCATTTGTGTTGTGGAAATTGCAGGCCGCAAAAATTTAGCAACTTCTTGTTCCACTAAGGCGGAAGATGGCATGGAAATTAGGACAGATACAGAGAGGGTAAAACGTTCCAGAAATTTAAATATTGAATTAATATTCGCCGAGCATATTGAAAAATGTCCAAGTTGCATTTGGCGGGTAAATTGTAAATTATTGGAATTAGCTGATAAATATAAAATTGAAATAACTAAATTTAGCAATCGTAAGGCTAAAAGGGAAATTTATAAATTCGCCAACGCGGTGGAAATTGACGGAACGCAGTGCATGGATTGCCGTAATTGCCTTGAGGCCTGCAATAATTTGCAGAAAATAAATTATTTAAAGCTAAGAGGTAAGGGAATTAACCAAGAAGTTGTGCCAGTTAGCGAAGAAAGCGGTTTTTCTTTTATGCAAAAAAAGGCTGATAAAGTTGATTGTATTTATTGCGGCCAGTGCGCCGTGCATTGTCCGGTAGGCGCGGCTCAGGAACAAGCTCATTGGCAGTTGGTAGAAAAGGTTTTACGCGATAAATCTAAGGTTATAGTCGCCCAATTTGCTCCATCAATCAGGGTAAGCATAGGCGAGGAATTTGGCCTTGAGCATGGCAAAATTATGCCCGGGCAAGTTGTTACGGCTTTAAGACAATTAGGTTTTAATTATGTTTTTGATGTAAATTTTGGGGCTGATATTACTACCATGGTTGAAGCTGAAGAACTATTGAAAAAAATAAAATCGGGAAGCTGCTTGCCAATGCTTACTTCCTGCTGTCCGGCTTGGGTGAAATATATTGAATTTTATCGCCCAGACTTAATACCTAATTTGACCACAGTGCGCAGTCCGCAAATGCACATCGCCGGTTTTATTAAAACTTACTGGGCGGAAAAAATGAAAATAGAGCCAAAAAAAATTGTAGTGGTTTCGGTTATGCCTTGCACGGCTAAAAAATTTGAAGCTGGCCGCTCTGAATTAAAAATTGGCGGCAATTTGCCGGTTGATTATGTAATTACTACTCGCGAATTAGCTTGGCTGATAAAAAAGAATAAAATAGATTTTTCTAAATTAAAACCCGCGGCGGCTGATAATCCCTTATGCGCGTCAAGCGGGGCGGCCGCTATTTACGGCGCTACGGGCGGAGTTATGGAATCAGCTTTAAGAACTGCCGAATATTTATTAATGACGGCTCAAGATTCTGTTTGTGTGGGCGTAAAAGATAAAAATAAATTAAAACTTTGCAATAGCCGAATAGAATTTAAACAAGTACGCGGCAAGCATGGCATCAAGCAAGCTTTGGTTGAAATGGCTGGAAAAAAATTAAGAATCGCGGTTGTTAATGGCATAGGCAACATAGCGCCGATTTTAAAACAATTAAAAGATTATGATTATATTGAAGTTATGGCTTGCCCGGACGGTTGTATCGGCGGTGGCGGCCAGCCCATTCCAACTACCGCGGCAATCAGAAAAAAAAGATTAGAAGCTTTATATAAAATTGATGCTAAGAGTAAGATTAGAAGAGCTCATGAAAATAAAGAAGCGGCCGAGGCGTTAAAATGGATAGAGCGTAAAGGCAGGCTTAAAAATCAAGTGTTATATACGAGGTATAAAAAAAGAAAATAAAATGGCTGAAAAGGTTTTAAGGGACTGTCTCTTTAAAAAACGTTCTGAAAGAGCATTCGGCCACAGTCCTTTGTTATTTTTTATTATGCAAATTCCAGAATACGTAAAAAATATAGTGGAAAAATTAGAACAAGCGAATTTTGAAGCTTTTATCGTTGGCGGCTGCGTGCGTGATTTATTAATGGATCTTAAGCCTAAAGATTGGGACATAACCACTAACGCCCGCCCAGAACAAATATTAGAAATATTTTCTGACGGTAAATATGAAAATGTTTATGGTACAGTGTTAGTCCCGATTAAACTGGCCAATGGTCAGATTCAAGATGTAATAGAAGTAACCACTTACCGCTCGGAACAGGGCTATAGCGATCGCCGACATCCTGATAAAATTATTTTTGAAGATAGTTTAGATAAAGATTTATCAAGAAGAGATTTTGCCATTAATGCCATGGCGATGCGTCTGATAACTCATAGCTCAAAATTCGCAACGCAAGACGCGGGTTACGAGATTATTGATTTGTTTGGAGGAGAAAAGGATATAAAAAAGAAAATTATTCGCGCGGTGGGCGAGCCGGAAGATAGATTTAAAGAAGATGCTTTGCGTATGATGCGCGCAATCAGGCTGGCTTGCCAGTTTAATTTTTCCATTGAAGGAAAGACCGAAAGAGCAATTATGAAAATGGCCGGTGGCATTAAATTTATTTCTGGCGAACGGATTCGCGATGAGTTGATTAAAATTTTTGAATCAGACAAGGCTTATGACGGACTGATGATGCTTCATGAATTGAAACTGCTTCAATATATTATTCCGGAGCTTGAACGCGGCGTTGGCGTAAACCAGAATAAACATCATATTTATACGGTTTTTAAACATAGTATTTTATCTTTAAAATATACGCCTAGTAAAAAATGGCAGGTTAAATTTGCTTCACTGCTTCATGATATAGCCAAACCGCAAACCAAAAGGATGGCTGGCGGCGACCCAGTGACAGGCGCGGGGCAAGTTGCCACTTTTTATAATCATGATATAGTGGGCGCTAAAGTGGCGGCTAAAATTTTAGAACGATTGAAATTTTCTAAAGCTGATATGGAAAAAGTAACGATTTTGATCAGAAATCATATGTTTTATTATAATGTGGGCGAGGTTACTGAAAGTTCAGTACGTCGGCTAATTAGAAAAGTTGGCGAGGAAAATTTAGCCGATTTAATTGATTTGCGCGTGGCTGACCGCTTAGGCTCTGGCGTGCCCAAGGCTAAACCGTATAAATTAAGGCATTTAGAATATATGATGGAAAAAGTCAGACATGACGCGGTTTCGGTTAAAATGTTAAACATTAATGGCGATGATTTAATGAAGATATTAAAAATAGAGCCTGGTCAGAAAATCGGCGCGATTTTAGATGTACTGTTGTCCGAAGTAATTGAAGAACAGAGTCTGAATAACAAAGAATATTTGGAAAAACGCAGTCTTGAGTTTAATAAAATGGATTTAAAAGAATTAAGAGAAAAAGCCAAAGAAAAAATTGAAGATAAAAAAATGGAAGATGACGAAGAAATAAAAAAAGAATTTTATGTTAAATAGGGGCTGTGTAAAAATTATTTGTCCACAATTTTGGTGATTTATAAAATTCATACTTTAAGCCAAGTTTCCGCTGATCAAACGCTGATAATTACGCTGATCTACGCTGAAAAATAATATTTTTACACAATAACTAAATAGGGGCTGTGGCCGAATCACAGTCCCTTAACAGGGGGCTCATAGTAAAACGGTATTACGCGACATTCGCATTGTCGAGGTCCGGGTTCGATTCCCGGTGAGTCCACCAATCGCAACTTTCGCTGTTTTGGGAAAGGATTGCCTCGCGGTTTCGCCGCTCGGCATTCGTGCTTTGCGCCTTGCGCAAAGCCATAAAATCCCACGGCGGGCAAAAAGAAAAGGAAATGGATTTGTCCAAAAATTTGGGGTTCGTTCCGACTTTTTGAACGAACCGCTTCATTTCCCCGTAGTTTTCGGAATCAGCCAAATTTTTGGCTTTTTTCGTATCTAAAATCCACGCCCGCAAGGGTTGGAGCCAATTCTTTCCTGTTTGTCCAAAATCTTCCAAATCGTTCGCAAGAGAAACTTTTTGCTTTAACAATTCTTCCTTTTTCGGTAGATAATTTTCTTTTGGAATGTCGCCGTCAATATAAGCGGAAACCAACTTGTCCAGTTTCTCTTGCGTTTCAGAAATTTTATTTTTCAGATTTTGGACAAACTTTTGCGACGAGTGATTTTGCTCTTTTTCCCATTCGTCAACTTGCTTTAACATTTTATCAGTCCACTCGTCGCAAATGGCAACGCTTTGAAGCCGTGCCTTTATTTGCGCGGCAAGGTCTTTTTCTTGGATATATTTTTGCGAGCAAACGCCTTTCTTTTTTGTGCAACGATAATAGCGATAAAGTCCGCCGCACTTGCCGCGCGAAAATTGCGCCGTGATCGCGCTTCCACATTCGCCGCAAGTCATTAGTCCGGTAAATGGAAAATCGTGGCGTTGTTTTGATTTTCGCGGTTTTGCTTTACGGCGCAATA
>JAHJXD010000082.1 GCA_018827685.1 Patescibacteria group bacterium | reverse complement strand
TAGAGTCTCCATATATTGTTTTTTGGCTTCTATGTTCATAGAATATATTAGGTTAATAATTAGCCCAATATATTACCATAAATTTCAGTGTCTTTTTAGATGATGTATCAATGAGCCTCTTGGTGTCATTTTAGATGATGCGATGCGTTATGTTGATTTCTTAATTTTTATTTGTTATACTCTAAAATAGACAATATGAATAAAAAGGAATTGATAGAAAAATTAGAAAAAGAACGAAATTCAAGGCTTATTACCTATATTACTGGTGATAGGCAACCTTTTAATACCAGAATTGCTGGAGATGTTGTGCCACTTTTAAATAAGCAGCTTGAAAAATTTGGGAAATGTAAAAAAATCAGTTTATTTCTTTATACAAGTGGCGGTGATATGCTGGCGCCAGTAAGGATAGTTAAATTAATTCGTAATCACTGTGAAGAATTCGAAGTAATAGTACCTTACAAAGCTCATAGCGCCGGTACTTTGATTTGTTTGGGTGCGGATAAAATCGTTATGGGAAAACTGGGGGAGTTGACGCCCGTCGATCCTTCTACTGGACATCCCTTTAATCCGCAAGATCCAAGCAATCCACAACAAAAACTTGAAATAAGCGTTGAGGATCTTAATTCATATTTTCTTTTTGCCAAAGAAAAAGCCGGAGTAAAAGATGACCAAATGGATGAGGTGTATAAATTATTGGTTGACAAAATTCATCCCTTATCAATCGGCAATGCTTATCGTGCTTACAGAATGGCAAAAATGTTGACTGAAAGACTCTTGTCTCTACATATGGATATTGAAAAAGAAAAAGATAAGGTTAAAAAGATAGTGAAAGAAATAACTGGCGATATAACAATACATGCTTATCCTATTGATAGAGAAGAAGCAAAGGAACTCGGTTTGAATATAGAGAAGCCAACAGATGAAACGGAAAAAAGCATGGTTGATCTTTATGAGCAATATGCAGGAGTAATGAAACTTGGACAACCTTTTCATCCAACAGAACTTTTGAGTAGCCAGGATGTCGCTATCATTGATTATGCCGGTGCTTATATAGATTCAAAAGAATTATCGTACGAATTTACATTCAAAGGTAAAGTCCAAAAGTCAATTCGCAATAATCAAACTGCTATTGATATGAATATTGATTCTCAATCTTGGGTTGAGAAAAAATAATAATATAATTAAAAATATGGAAACCGCTTTAAATCCTACAAATTTTACGAATTTTTTAACCGATAGCTCATCAGTGATGGCGGGAGAATTTACATTTGGGAAAAAATTGCAGCAAGAGCCAAACTCAACAATACCGAATGATAGATTGAAAATATTTTTAGGTAACTGGAATGGCTTAATATCTATATATTTTGAGAATTGGCTTGAGCAAAATGATGTCTTAACTTTGCCAAATCGATTAACGAACCCGCTTTTCGGTAGGGATATACTAAATACATGGATAGACTATAAAGCTAAAAATGCGCCAACAATAGAAAGAGTGAGAGAAATAACGGCTAAATTACCATCTTTAACTAAACTTCTCTTAGATGATAGAAACAATGAATAAATGTCAAAATATTTTCTTGAATCAAGCGCTTTTACAAAAAGATACAGACCGGAAGACGGATCAATTTTTATAGACCAGCTTTTTGAAGGTGAACATACTTTATTTTATTTAAACCTTGCCATACTTGAAGTGCGCAAGGTTATTTTTCGCTTATGGAAAAATCCACTTGAACAAGATGGTCAAATCACCGAAGAAGAATATAATAATTTAGAAAGTCGTTTTGCTGCAGACATTCAAAAAATGATAAGAGTTGAGTTTAGTGAAGAGATGATTAAAAAATCGTTAGAATTTTTAAAAACAGCCGGCGAAAATAGTGCGTGGATTAAAACAAGTTTTGACTTAGCTCAATTAACTGCTTACTTAATAGCGAAAGAGGAGAATAATGATTTATTTTTTGTCTGCGCGGATGAATGTTCCCATTTAATCAAAGCGGCTAAAGTTTTTGTTAATGATTCGGATATTATAATACCTACAAAAAATTCTTGACCCCCCGCCCCCAAATTGAGGTCCCGCCGTCCGCTCGCAAAAAATTCTGGCCGTCCCCGCCGTCGTTAAAACTTTGGCGGGCAGGCAATCAGGCGGGCGAAAAGGAAGGGGGTTGGGGGGAAGGAATTTTCGCCCGCCCGTTCTGCGCCATAGGCGCAGTGGGGTGGGAAGCGTTTCCGCCGTCCCGCAGTTGGCGGGACATCAAAGCAAAACAATTTTCAATTCCTTTTAAAAGAAAAAGGGTCGCGCGCAAAATACAAAAAATTGAAAGAAAATTGTTTTGCTTTGCTCGCCGAAGTTCGGCGGGCGGAAACGCTGGGGCGGGGTTTCAAATCATTCGAGCGATTTTCGCTCGAAAAAGGTTCGAGCTTCGTTCAGCAATTGCGACCAAGTTAAACTTT
>JAHJXD010000081.1 GCA_018827685.1 Patescibacteria group bacterium | reverse complement strand
TTGGCTAAAAGTAAGAGTTACTCCTGAATTAACTTGAATGTGTCTGTAAATATTATTTCCAGAAGGCAAAGTGTAATTTAAAGAAACAGTTAAATCATTTGTCTGAAAACTTTTTTCAGAAGATGTGATTGAACCGGCCGCGTTCCATGAAGTTACTTTATAATAATAAGTTGTTCCTGAAACAAAAGTTCCAGGCAATAATAAATTATGGCTTGTTAATAATTGCGTTGCTTGTTGAATATTATTGGGATAAACTCCTGACACAGTTCCCCACTCTACTTTTGAATAACCGGAATTAATAGTGTTCCAAACAATTCTAGCTTGATTGATGACAGTGTCTGTGCTAGTCGCGGAAATAGAATCTTCAATAAGAATTGGAATGGCGTCTATTTGAGAATCGTAAAAATAATCAAAATCAACGCTCACTGTTCTTGAACCGCCGTCCAAAGGAAGCGCGACTCCTATTCCTTCAATTGATTCAGTAAAGCTAACTGTTTTCGCGTCAATATCAATATAATTTAATCCATCATAAGAATACTGACCTTTATAAATATCCCCTGTTTTTATAATTCTTAAATAAACATCTGTCTGAAGAGCCGAGGTGTTGGAAGTATAATAAACTCCATTTTTAATCACTGTAAAACTTGCCCAGATATTAGACGGCGTATTGTCATTTTGAAGAGTAACCTGAACTCCGTTTTGGCTGTCTTGGCCAATAAAAATTCCCGCTTGGCTGTAAGAAGTAGAAGCAATTCCGGTTGTATCAACACGAGTTCCTATTATTCTGTCTGTGCCTCCTGACACCGGAACAGAAACCCTTCGCCCATTAAACCCGACGCTGATTCCTGATTCTGAAGTTGTTTGATCTAATCTTAACCACCCGGGCCTTGATGTTAAATCAGACGCGGAGCAGGTTGTTCCCGGACAGGTTTGATTAGTTATTCCATTAAAATCACTTGAAAGATCTGTCCAATTTACATTAAGAGGGGAAGAGTCAAAATTGTCTGAAATTCCTCCGGCGCCAAAAACAGTTTTCCAAACAAAAAACCCGCCGCTTATAAAAGCGATAGAAATTAAAAAAACAAATAAAAATTTTTTAATCCTTTGTTTTATCAACATTTATATTATTATAACATATTTATTTTATGCTACAAAATTTCTTTGAATTACAAAACACCTAAAAAACAACAATAAAGCAACAACAACCAAACTCAAAACGGCTAAACAGGGTAAAATCTTTTCAGGCATTTGTTTTTAATTATTTTTTAAATAAGCGATTAAAAATCTTATAATCCAAATTATTATCAAAACACATAGAACCATAACGACTATCAATGGCCGCCAAGGAACAAGATCTATGTTAAAATTAATAATATTATTTTCTGGTTCAAACTCTTTTATTGTTTTGGATAAATATCCTTTTTTGCTAAAAAACAAGTAATATTTACCCGAAGGAACCATAAAACCATATTCTGCTTTTTCATTTGTTATTTGGGGATTTTTCTGGTTATAATCCAAACCTGGCCAAATTTCCCATTGATTGCTTTTTTGATTAAACCAATATAAAGTGGCTTGAATTCCTTCTACCTTGTCTTTCAAATTTAATTTTTCGTAAAATTTGTTTAATTTTTTATTTATTAAATTCGATGTTTGGCCAAAATTCTCTACTAAGACCTTGACCTTTATGATATTATAATTTCTGTCTTTTAAAATAGTGTAAATATCCAAAGAATATTCACCGGGTTTTTCAGGAGCCTTAATTGCCCCGTTATAAAATTTTGCTTGTTTATCCAAACTTAAAAGAAAAATTTGATTATCAAAAACTATTTGAATGGTTTCTGCCCCTTGTTTAAATTTGTCCGCGGAAATAAAAAAAGTTAAAAGAGAATTGGGCAAAACTTGAATTTTAGCCTGTTTTGGTTTAACCTCAATAGAATTTATAAACAAGGAAAAATCTTCTAAATTTATTTTTAAAACTGTTAGAATTTCTGAAATAATCGGAATTGCCGGAACAGCAGAAGCAGGAGGTAATTTTGGCGCGATTTCCGGAGATAAAATTCTTTTTAAAGGTATAATGTTTAGCGGCGCGGTTTCCGGAGATAAAATTTTCTGCGGAATTGCGAAAGCTATTGCTCCTGATGAAAAATTTCCAGCCGTATCATAAGCCCAAATAGTGTAATAATATGTCTTTCCATTAATCAAATTTTTATCCAAAAAGAACTGATCTTTGCCTTTATAAATTAAAAAACCTTGACCAGGAGTCAAGGAAAAAAAATCTTGTTTTCTTTCAATTTGAACAAAAGCAAAATCTAAATTTTCAGGATTAAGCCATGATAAAACAATTTCTTCATTCCCAGGCTTTGCTATAAAAAAACTGACATTAGCCGGAGAGATTATGTCTTTAAATAAAATCGTGCCTCCGTGTTTTGAAATTACCTCTTCTTCTTCGGGAGGTAAAATAATAGCTGAAACATCAACATTGTTTGCTGCAACACAAGGAATAAACAAAAAAAATATGAAATTTAAAAAAACAAAAAAAATAATTTTGGAACAAAAATTCATTTAAATTTATTTCGGATTTCGGATTTCGAGCTTCGTATTTACATTTTTAATTTTATCTAAAACAGTCCTGTGCAAATATAAGTTAAAACAGTTCCTGAATAGTATCCTGCTGGCTGATAAGCGTTTATTTCTAATTTGAAGCCAACATTGGTTGTTTCGCCATCAATTACTACGCTATCATTGTAAGCTATTTCATAAGCAGTGCTAGTCGCGGTAAGCCCGGCCCAATAATCCGCTCTATCAGTTCCGCTGCCGAACCTAGCAGGAGAACCAATACTTAAGCTATCGTCAGCCGTGGTATAGCCGAACCAGCCAGTATCTACGCTTGGAACAGTAGAGGTTGGATGAGTAGTATTCTCCCATTTTTGAGGAACAGCATTAGTGGCAAAAAAATCATCAATATCATTAGCTCCAGAACCTAAGTCTTGATTTTGCTGTAAGGTTACTATGTAGCCATTATTAGCATTAGTGCTAACAATAACTTGCTGGCCCAAAACTGTTCCCTGCCCAATTGTTTGCTCGCCAAAAGGTAAAGTAGAGGTAGTGGCCGCTTGAACACTATTTGTTGAAGCTGAATCAGATCCGCCTAAAACAGTGCTGGTTGCTAAAGGCGCTATGGAAAAAGTTAAGCCGCCAAGCACTGTGGCAGTAACTATAACCTGATCATCATCTAAAATAACCACTGCTAAAGTAGCAGTATCGCCAAAAGTTCCGGCAATTCTTATTATCTGGCTGCCAACCACATTAGGATTACTAATTTGAGCATTGCCGGCTGTTTGCCAAGCAGCATTGGTTCCAATTTCTATTTCAATCGCAGAATCAGCGTCTACTGCTGTTATCCCATTGGTGAAAGTAATAATATTGCCAGTACTTGTGGCAACTCCCCATACAGTGCTAGTGGCAGCAGCGCCTAGTTCTATTTCCGCAGCATCATCTTTTAAGTCAATGTCAGTATAATCAACGGTTCCCAAATTAAAACCAGCCGGAAACGCGATAGTGATTGTTTCTCCCGCGGCTATTCCTGATGATGTTGTAAACTGAATAGTGTGATTGGCTAAAACACCCATTTTAAGCCTGCTCATTGTATCTGAAACAGAAAGTAATTGATTGGCTTTAACAGGCATTATTACAAATACAACCTGTAACAACAAAACAATAATTATAAAAAATTTTTTTAACATAGTTATGTTATGGACTTTTGTTTAGAATTTAGGATTTCCCGCTATATTTTCTAATAATTTTTTTGTTATACCCTTTAACAAGCAATCTAAGAACAAAAACAACAAAAGCAAGAATAATAATTGAAGCTAAAAGTATTCTCCATGGGAAGACCCAAATATTTTTTACTCCTCCTTTAAAGCCAACCAAAACTAATTCGGCTTTGTATTTTCCAAAAGCGAAATTATTTTTTTCGTTCTTAAGCTCGGCAAAAAATCCTTTTCCTTTAGCAGAAATACTTTCCTTTTTCTCCCAGGTACTTTTAAATTTCCTAATGCTTTCCGGCAGAACGTTTCCTGCTTTTTCGTTTACTGAAATTTTAGCGACTGTTTTCCCAAATATATTGAAAATTTTAATTTCTCCTTGCGGCTTCAAATGAACATTGCCGGTATTTCCAAATCTTGTTGTAAACTCAATCGGCAGACGATTATAAATTGTATTACTAGCGCCAAACTCTAATAAATTACCTTGTTCTTTAATGTCTCCAGCTACTCTAACTAAAATCAAAGAACCCAATTTTCCAACTACTCCAATAGCCGTCTGCCCTTGTTCAAAAGTTGGAGGCTGGGTAGAGAAAAAAATTACTCCATAATGTCCTCCTGGCTCAGCATTATCCGGCACTTTAACAGTAAAAGAAACTTCCGCTTTTTCATTCTTTTTTAAGCCAACAGGAGATTGATCAATTTCAATCCAATCAGCCAAAGCATAGCTTTTAACTTCTTCTTGTTCTGATTGTTCTAAAAATCTAGGTTCTCCTTCTTCGCCTCTAGCGGTAAAATTTGCCACTGAAGGATAATAAATTCCTTGGGTATTAGCGTCAGTAATTATCTTGATTGTTTTCTTAACAACTTCTCCGGGATTAGCATCTATTTCTATTAATGGAGGAGAAATAGTTAACGCATTAACAGTTGTGATGTATAAACACAAAGCAAGCGCGAGTGAAATTGTAAAAATAAATAAGTGTTTCATAAAATTTATGAATTATGATTTAAGAATTTTTTTGAAGCAGTTATTAATCCTTGTAAAAGTTTATGGGTATTATTCGCTTTTTCAACTATTAATTGAAAATCTTTTCCATCTACATAACCAAGATCTTTCGCTAATAAAATTTGATTTTTAAGTTCAATAAGAGAACCTTGAGCTAAATAATAAAATTGTATTTTTTCTTTATATCCTCTTCTGCCAAAACCTTCAGCAATATTAGAAGTAATTGATATTGCCGCTCTTCTCATCTGACTTACTAAACAATAAATCTCTTGCTTGGGAAATTTCTTTGTTAAATTATAAACAAAAATCGCTAAACCATGTCCTTGCTGCCAAACTTTTAAATCTGTAAAAGATCTTATTTTCTCACCATTCATAATTCGTAAATCGTAATTCTTAATTCTTAATTCTTAATTTCCAGTGCCCATTCCTCAACCTCTTTATTTAAAGAGATTGAGTTTCGAAACTGAAAATTTAGTATGTTGCCGTAGCAATATAGGTTATCGTGTCAGAGTAAGCGCCAGCTGGCTGATTAGCGTCAATTCTTACGTTATATTCAATGCCAATATTATCATTAGCTGTCGTGCCTGCGTAAGAAGCTAAGGTAGTTGCTGTGGTGTTCATAGCTTCTGGCAAATCACCAGTGCCATCTCCTCGGAAAGCAGAAGCAATAATACCGCTTGTGCCATCTCCATATCTGGCTGACTGAGCTGAAGCTAAAATTCCATAACCATAAGTGCCGGTTGTCCAGCTGTCAATATTTGTCGTGCCATTGGTTAAACCGCTTGCTTCAGTGCCATTATCAGTATTTTCTACAGTAATAGCATAACCACCTGCTGAGTTGGTTGAGATAACTAAGTTGTTGCCGATCTGGCTATTGCCAACATCAGTACCGCCAGCATAAGCTACTTCAGTAGCTTTTTTGTTATAGCCAAGCACTCCATCTGTAAAGTCAGCGCCTGAAACACCGCCATTAGTAACAGTAGTAGCTAATGTGTAAGCATTGCCAGTTTCCCCTGATCCAATAGCCATTACATCAACTTGATCAGTAATAGCATTATCAATATTAGCTCTAACCAAATCTCCATCATTATTATTAATGGCTCTATATAGGTTATTCGCTACTTGCGCAGATGTTAAATAATTATTTTCATTATCAACAATCATTACTATAGCGCGATCAGTACTCGAAGCTACTCCATCATCAGAAAGTTCATAAACCTTGCTATGGACAGTAACTGTTTGCGTATCTATGCCAGCAGCAACAGTTACGCCAGTTAATTCAATATACCCATAAGCGCTTCTTGCTCCGCCAAGTTTATGATAAGCGTTTGGTTCTAATGTTCCAAAATCCAAAACATTTCCGCCTTGGATAGCAAAGCTCAAAAGTGGATCAACGGTTGCTTTAACAACTACTGAATCGTCAGAAACAATGTAAACCGCGATATTAGCGTCCTGCTCAATAACATCAGAACTGTCTTTCTGTTCAATAGTAATTTCATAAAGCCCGGCAGTTGTTGGATTGGCAATTTGTTCAGTGCCAGCAACTCCTGCGGTAGCGTTTCTTCCAATCTGAATAGTAATTGTTTCTGCGGCTAGTGTAGTTGTCGCGCCGCTAGTAGCTCCGGTTAAAGTTAATACTTGGCCTGAAACAGCAGCTCCCCAAACATCTGCCGCGGCTGTAGCTGCTAATGTTATTTCTCCAGATGTGCCACCAGCCATATCAACATCTTCAAAATTAATGCCAGTCAAATCAAAATTAGATGGGAAAGTAATAACAATTTTATCATCAGCTGTTGTAACGGCCGTGGTAAAGGTAATAGTGTGGTCGCTAGAAACAATTCCTGCTGATTCTGTACCATCAACCGGCACATCGCCGTTCATTCTAACACTTCTCAAGAAATCATTAGCTCCTTCAGTAACCACAATAGAAGAATTAGCTCCTGTTAAATCAGAAGTGATTTTGAATTTATCGCTAGAATAGCTAACTGTTGCATCATCAGTAGAAGCAGCGTCAATTTGCGTGTTCATTTCTGCAACCAATGTTGCAGCAGTGTATACTCCCTGCGTTATTGTCACAGATACTGCTGCTTCAGAGTTTACGCTAATTGTAAACGCGTCATTGTCTGATGTCCTTACATTAAACGCTACTGCTGTATCAGAAGTAGCTGTGGTATCTCTAATAGCTGAATCATCAGCAGTGTAACCAAGAGTAGCATCAGCGTCATCAGTGCCAGTATAAGTTAACCACGCAATGCTTGGATTTAATGTATTTCCTCCATCAGCTCTAATAGAAAACAAATCAGATGATTCAGCGTAAGTAACAGTATATGCATCGTCAGCATCGCCATCAACAGCAGCCAAACCAGTTGCGATAATTGCCGCTAATTCATCTCCAGTATAATGGCTTCCTGTAACAGCTCCTCCGTTAGTAATTAAGTCAACTTTTACATCGTTTGCTCCATCGCAAGTAGAACTTGCTGTTCCGCCGGCCGTATCAATACAGATAATGTCATTTTCAGTGTTAACCACAATAAAATCATCTGTTACACTTTGCGTGCTTTGAGTGTAGCCGGTAATTGCTGAACCAGTTCCACTTGCTTTGGTTGTGGAAAGAGTATCTTTAGCAGAAGTTAATCTGCTTGCCGCGATTGCCATGCCAGGACCCATTGCCATGGTCATGGTAAAAATCATAACAAAAGCCATGATTTTAGAAAATGCTTTTATTCTTGTTTTTTTCATAAGTTTTTTAAATGATTAATCATTAAATTAATTAATTAATAGAATTCATCTAGAATTCATCTTTAAGTTATCTACACCCTATTAGATGTTTACTATCTAACAGGGTAAACTAGTATTAAATAACTTAAAAATATATCGACTTTTAATAATATTGGGACTGTAGAATAATAACCAAAAAAACATTTGTCATTGCGAGCATTTATCTGCCATAAAGATATATAAAAATTTTCCAAAAGTTATCCACAGGCTGTTTATATTATAGCATAAAAATATAGCATTTAAAAAATAACGCATCACATCGCATCGCATCGCATCACGTAATCATCTAAAATACTCATTAATACATTATGCATCAAGCTTATTTTTACCATGTTGGGGCTGTGGCCGAATTGCCATATTGGGCATAAATTTCCAAATTTCTATCCGAAAGAGCATTGGGCAACAGTCCCATGTTTCTTGCGCCAGGCTGCGATTTTTTTATGATCACCGGACAAGAGAACCTTTGGAACGCGATAAGATTTCCTTTTTTGAAACAAGCGGGCTGTGAAAATTTCCGGTCTGGTATATTGCGGATACTCTAAAATGCCTGGCGTGGAATGTGATTCAAATTGAGCGCTGTCCGCATTACCTAAAGCGCCGGGGAGCAGGCGTGTGATAGAATCAACTATGGTCATGGCGCCGATTTCGCCGCCGGTTAAAATATAATTGCCGATAGAAATTTCTTCATCAATAAATTTAGTAATTCTTTCGTCCACGCCTTCGTAGCGGCCGCAGATAAGGATTAAATTTTTGTATTTAGTTAATTTTTTTACCTTTTGTTGATTTAAAGTTTTTCCCTTAGCTGAAAGCAAAATGGTTTTTGTATTTTGTATTTTGTATTTTGTATTTTGGGAATTTTTTTCATCCCTTAATACATCGTGCTTTATACTTTCTACTGCTCTGCAAAGCGGTTCAATTTTCATGACCATGCCTGCTCCGCCGCCAAACGGACTATCATCCACGGTTTTATGTTTGTCAGTCGTCCAGTCGCGCAGATTATAAATTTTTATATTTATTAAATTATTTTTTACCGCGCGCTTAAGAATGCTCTCATTAAAATAAGAGTCAAAAATTTTTGGGAAGATTGTAATAATGTGGAAAGTCATAAATGTATAGTTGTCTTTTGACCACAGTCCTAAAAGAGCATTGGCCACAGCCCCTTTATAACAAAAAACCACATTGAGATGTGGTTTTTTGTTTTTATATCTAAGTTTGATGTTAGATTTTTAAATCATCAATAGATGAAGTGTCAATGCCGGCATTCTCGTTTTCGCTTCTGGCAGGTCGTCTAGAACCTTCTGGCTCATAGATCTTTAAATTAACACGAGCATTGTTTTTAGCGCCAACAATTTTTAATAAAGTTCGAATTGCCTGAGCAGTCTGACCTTTTCGGCCAATAATGTACCCCATGTCGGCCGGGTCGGTTTTAAGCGTTAACAAAACCCCCATTTCGTCTACTGTTCTTTCCACTGATATTGCATCAGGATTAGAGACGACTGATCTGGCGATGTACTCCAAAAATTCTTTGTCGGTTGCTTGAGTAACCATAGTTTTCTGTTTCTCGCAAAACTGACTCTAAATAGGATTATGACCGAATGCCATGTTCAGCCACAGTCCCTAAATAGTTATTGTGTAAAAATATTATTTTTCAGCGTAGATCAGCGTAATTATCAGCGTTTGATCAGCGGAAACTTGGCTTAAAGTATGAATTTTATAAATCACCAAAATTGTGGGCAAATAATTTTTACACAGAAACTAAATATTTTCAGTCAGAATTGAAAGATTTTTTAATAATTAGACCCAAAGTTATTAGGGTTGTGTTATTTTAACATAAATTATGTATTTGTCAATCTGTTGTATTAGTATATAATTGTATATAATTGCTATTGACAAAAAAGTATTACTAAAGTTATAATATAGTTATATTTTAGTAATAGACAATAATATGATATATCAACGGAAAATTTATAAGAAAATTAAAAAATATCTTAATGTGAAACAAACGATTGTTATTACTGGCATGCGTCGAGTAGGAAAAACCACTATCTTAAAACAAATTTTATCTGAAATAAAATCGAAGAATAAAACATATTTTGATTTAGAAAAATTATCAGACAGGAGTGTTTTTGACCAAAAAAATTATGACAATATTTTACTTGACTTAGAAAGAAAAGGGATAGATATAAAAAAGAAAATTTATTTAGCCATTGATGAAATCCAATTTTTGCCAAACATTACAAGTGTTATAAAATACTTATATGATCACTATAATATAAAGTTTTTTCTAACAGGTTCTAGTTCTTATTATCTTAAAAATTTTTTTACTCAATCGCTTGCCGGAAGAAAAATTATCTTTGAATTATTCCCTTTAGATTTTGGAGAATTTTTAATTTTTAAAGAAGTTTATTTTAAAGAAAAAAATCCTTTCAAAGAAAAATTTTCTGAATTTGAATATGAAAGATTAAAATTTTACTATGAAGAATTTATTAATTTTGGCGGGTTTCCAGAAATAGTTTTGGCAAAAAAACAAGAGCTTAAAAAAGAATTATTAAATGATATTATTAGTTCTTATATAAATATTGACATAAAGTCACTTTCCGATTTTCGAAAAGATAAAGAAATTTATAGCTTGATAAAAATGTTAGCATCTCGAATTGGCGCTCGGCTTGATTATAATAAATTAGCGAGTTTAGTTGGTTTATCGCGACATACAATTGAAGAATATGTGGATTTTTTTGAAAAAACATATTTGATTTATAGAGTACCTGTTTATACTCGCAATACAGATCGTGAAATAGTAAAAGCTAAAAAAATTTATTTCTGTGATAATGGATTAGTGGATATTTTAGCGGAAAATAGCAGTGGTTCCAAATTTGAAAATGCATTTTTTAACCAAATTCGTCATATTGGAAATGTTTGTTATTATGCGTTAAAAAATGGAAACGAAATTGATTTTGTTTTGAATAAAAAAATTGCATTAGAAGCAAAAGAATCGCCAATTAAAATTGATTTGAATAATTTAGCAAGATTATCAAAAATAGCGGAACTCAAAAAATATTACTTGATTGGACGAAAAAATGTTTTTGGGTTCAATAATTATATTTGGGGTGGTGATGTAAAATAGGCAAAATTTTTTGATAAACTTTTACAGTCGTTCCATGTTTAATATTTGGAATTTTTTTTCATTAATTTTTTCTTCCATAAAATTAAAATAAAAAAAATATAGTATATCTAAATTATTATGACACAAAAGTTAACAGATAGGACATTTCTAAATTGCCCAACTATGACATTATCACGTTGTCGCGACATTTTGATGCGAAAATTTTGATGCGAAAATCGTGTCAAATCATTTAATCATGACACCAAAACCTCTTTTTTATCCATCCTGGAAAATGACACTAAAGAAGGGTTCAATTTGTTAGTTGAATTAATGTTTTCTCGACCTTTTT
>JAHJXD010000004.1 GCA_018827685.1 Patescibacteria group bacterium | reverse complement strand
TCGGATAGAAATTTTCATAATTTCGAGGAAATTTTTTATAAAATTTTTGAGGGAATATGGATATATTAGCGAGGAAATTTTAGATAAAAATTTACCGAAATTTGGAAATTTATGCCGAATATGGCATTCGGCGACAGTCCCAAGCAAGTCGGAGTGAGTCATGGACGTTAATTCAGCCACACCTTCGTAAGTAACAACTATTTTTTTAGAATTAACTTTAAATCGCTCGACAATATCGTTCTTCGTATATTCTGAAACCGTCAAGATTTTTTTCGCCCGCTTAACCGCCATGGATATCACAATTTTATAAAAAAAGTTTTTTATTTTATAAACCAACGGACCTAAAGTAGTAGCGCGCGGAGTGGAAAATTTTATTAAAATCAAATCATGGATAGTAACGATAAACTTAACTGGACAGAAAATCGGCACGTTAAAATGCGGAAAATGCATTAAATCTAAGCGCTCACGCCAAATATAATATGGCATAACAATTTGCTCGGCTAAACCATACCATTTTATATCAGTCAGAATTTTTTTTACCCGTATATCGTCGCATTGAAAATCATTAAAATTTTCCTGACACAAAAAAATAACATATTTATTGTCTTGATCAAGCTTAATTATATTATCAACGACTTCTTGGGTATACCTGCCTAAGCCTTTGCTTATGCGACCGTAAAGACGGGCGTCAATACCTATACGTTTAATTTTATTAATATTTTGTTTATTATCCATAAATTTTATAATGACAATTTGTATAACGTAAAATCTTTAGTAATTTGGGCCACGGCTTTAATTTGCAATCCAAGCAGAGACAGCTTCCTATTATTTAAATAATTAATATCACGCTCAGGAAAAGTAAAATTATAATAATAAATTGGCAGATATTGCGCTAAAACCGCGTATTGTTTTATCATGTTAGGATCATCAAATAAGCCGACGATTACCTTTCTGGCTGGAAATAATAACTTATCATGATATTGAGTAATAATAATAGCTCTATTTTCAGTTAAATTTAATATTTGCTCATATTCGGCGCGAACTGCTAAGTGTTTTTGCGCTGATTTTATTAAACCTTCGTCTGAGCCGAATAAAACAAATTTAATGGAAATAAAAAATACTAAAATAATTATTAAAGCGCGGAAAAGAAAAATCCCCCCACCCTGCTTTATCAAGGGGGAGAAGCGGAAAATATTGGATAATTTTACTAAAAAAATAACAGCTAAAGGAATAGCGCCTAAATAGATCGGCAGCCAATATCGAGTATAAGAATTACCTATGGTATGGCTTCCGGGGTCAGGGTTATCATAAAAATTCCAACTGCCATAATAAAGTATTAAAATCGCGGCAGCGGTGAATAAAGATAATAAAAACGCATAATGCTTAGTTCGCCATTTTTTTATTCTTGAAAGCAAGAGTAAAAAACCAAAAAGGGCCGGCCAAAAAATCCAATAAAACATTTTGATAAAATAAAAATAAAGCATTTTAAAACTTTGAGCCGGCCACAAGCCAAAATGAAAAAAATTATTTTTTATTTCTATAAAACCGTTTTTTATGGCTGTCGAATTTATGGACTTGCTTTTTAAAATTTCCGAGCCAGCTCCGGCAATATTTAAAATAGACTGGTTCATTTCGTTATAACCTCCGCGCCAATATGATTGATATAATATTTTGTTCCAATACATGGCCGGCGAAATAGCAAATAGTAAACAAGCGATAAAAATTATAAGTTTAATAAAACCGAATTTTTTAATGTTAAATAGCCAAATAATCAGCCAAATCGGGGCTATCCAAATTAACTCTGAAGAGCGGGTGATTATGGCTAAGCCTAAAAAAACTCCACTTAAGCCGGCCAGTGAATTTGGTAAAATATTAATTTTATTTATATCAGTCGCTATCTTTTTCTTTTTGACTGATACACAAGCGAAATAAAGACTAATTACGAGTAAAACTACGAATAGCACATTATGAAACATGCTGCGAGCGCTATAATAAACAAAGGGTGGAAAAACCGTTAAGATGAGCGCTGAAATCAGAGCATTGCGTTTACCAAAAATTTCTTTAATTAATAGATAATAAAAAATAATTCCCAAGGCGGCAAAAAACGGAGTTAGAAAAGGCAAAATTTTATAAGTTGTTATGCTGGCGATTTTACCGTAAATTAAAATAATCCCTAAAAAACTCACGGGTTTCAGCCAACCAAAATCACTTCTGACACTGCGCGGATGAATTATATCCGATGCTAAAAGATTATATTTTTCGAAAAACATTAGCCTGCCTTCTTGAGCGTAAAGTTTAGTAAAATTGTAATTGGCCGCTTCGTCAGGCGACATCCATTTAACAAAATTTTCTGATTGCGTAAAATAATTAAAACTAGCCGTACTGATAAAAAAACAAATAGTGGCTGCAACTAGAATAATCCAATGCCAATATTTTTTTAACCAGTTTTTAAGTTTTATTATCATTTTAATGGAAATTATTATAAAGTGTGTTAAAATAAGGGCATAATGAATAATAAACTCTTAAATATCGTCAATTCATTCTTAATATTAATCTGCCTAACCTCGGTATTCGGCGGCTTTATTTATCGTTTTTACTCACTTAATAAACTAGGTTTAATAATCAGCTTAATTTTAACGGTTATTTCTTTTATTATTATACAATATTTTTACCTTATTTCAAACAAAAAAACAAGACGTTTTGAAAAAAAAACTGTTGATAAAAAAGATACGCGCTACTGCTTGAGTTTAAAAATTTTTAGCGCCGGAGCCTATTTATTAACTTTAATTTTATGTTTTTATATTTTATTCAATCATCAAACGGCCGCTGCCATAGTTTCTCCTTGGCAAATAGCGCCAAAATATTTTTTTATTGTTTATAGTTTAGCCACTCTATTTTTAATCGGTAACGCAATTGTTAACAAAAAATTCGCTTTGCCGCTTATAATGTTTCATTATTTTTTATCCTTTTCAATCGCCTTAATAATTTATAAACTAGGCTATGGCTATGATCCGTTTATTCATCAAGCTACGGAAAATTTAATTGATAAAACCGGCGCGGTTGAGCCCAAACCATTTTATTATTTAGGTCAATACGCGATTGTCGTAATTATTCATAAAATCACTGCCATGCCAATAGTTTGGCTGGATAAAATTATATTACCTCTGCTAGCCGCCTTGTTTTTGCCAATTACTCTTTGGCGTGTTTTAAAATCTTGGTTTGATTCGGTTAATCTTAATTTAATATTAATTTTGGCTTTATTAGCTTTGGGTTTCCCTTTCTTGATCATTACCACGCCGCAGAATCTAGCTTATTTTTTATTGATTTTAGCGATTTTGTCAGGCTTAATTTGCAAAAATTATTATGACTATTTAATAATTTTACTGCTATCATCAACCTCGGCCATTACTCACCCGGTCGCTGGCATTCCGGCTTTAATATTTTGCGCCTTTTTAGCAGTTTATCATAGTGACAAAGCGAAGATAAAAAAATATTTTTATCCCATATTAATTATAATTACCATTTTTATTCTGCCGGCTTTATTTTATTTTTTAAATACAAATCTATCTGCGGCCGCGACAAGCCATACTTTAATTCAACGCATAAACCCATTGCGATTAAATATTCCGGGCCAAGAAAATTTTATTTTAAATTTCGTTTATTTTTATGGCTTTAATTTAAAATTTATTTTGGCGTCGCTTACTTTAATGGGAATTTTTATCGCGTGGAAACATCAGGAGCAATGCAAAATTTTATGGCTTTATTTAACTCTGTCCACGGCTTTATTTACGTCATACTTAATTACCGCTAAACTGCCATTTGCTTTTTTAATAAACTACGAAAGAGATGATTATCCGCAAAGAATTTTATTAGCCGCCTGCCTATTTCTTTTGCCTTTCTTTATCCTCTCAATTTATGTCTTATTAGAAAAAATAGCCAAGCAAAATACTTTTGTTATTGTAAGTTTCTCCGTATTTTTATCTTTAGTCTTGAGCGCTTGTTTGTATATGACCTACCCGCGCTATGATAATTATTTTAATTCTCATGGTTATTCGGTCTCAAGCGCCGACATTAACGCCGTAAACTGGATAAACGAAAATGCTAAAACCGATTTTATAGTTTTAGCCAACCAGCAAGTAAGCGCGGCCGCCTTAAGCCAATTTGGCTTTAAAAAATATTACGGCGATGGTCAAATTTTTTATTACCCGATTCCGACCAGTTCGCCGCTCTATCAATATTACTTGGATATGGTATATAAAAAACCAAGTCGCGAAACAATGCTCGCGGTCATGAATTTGGTTGGCGTTAATCAAGGCTATTTTGTTTTAAATAAATATTGGCGGGCTTTCACTAAAATTTTGGATCAAGCCAAATTATCAGCCGATAGTTGGGAAAAAATTGATAATGGCGAGGTTTATGTGTTTAAATATGAGAAGAAATGAATTCGGCGACAGTCCCATTATAACTTTATCAACTCATCCAGCTCTTTAATATAATTTTCAATTTGAAAAGTAAAGACTTTACGTTGGCCAGCTTCAGCTAAAGCGCTTAAATTTTTTCTATTCTCAATCGCCCAGTCCATTTTATCAGCTAAATCAACCTGGTTAGACGGTTTAAATAAAATACCTGCTTTGTCGCTTAACAGCTCGGAAATACCGCCTAAATCTGCGGCTAAAACAGGCAAACCAAAACTAAAAGCTTCTAAAATTACAGCAGGACAATTTTCATAACACAAAGCTGGAACTACCAAACAATCACAGGTTTGCAAAAGGTCATTTACCTGTTCTTGATTCTGTTGACCTAAAATTTTAATATTTTTTATATTACTTTCAATTTTAATTTGCTCTAATCGCGAACCATTGCCGGCTATGATTAATTCAGAGTCGGAATATTTTTTCAGAATTTTTTTAAAAGCGTTAATTAACAAAAAAATTCCTTTATGTTTTTCAATCTGGCCTAAAAATAAAAATTTAAAAACGCCAACCGGCTTTGACACCATTGCCAAGGGCGCGATTTTCACAGGACCTGGCAAAATTATCCGTTTTGATTTAATAAAAAAAGTCTTTTCCAAATACATATCCATAAGCCACTTAGAAGGAAAAGCAACAATGTCCGGAGAATCAAATAAAAAATTGCATAACCGGATATAAATTCTGGCAAAATAATTATTAATAATTTTTTCTTCGCCATAATACATAATACCAGATGGATGAATCAACTGGATATCATGGACAATATGAATATGTTTAATTTTTAATTTTTTAATTGCTCGCGTTGTTAAATACCCGACGCCCATTAAATTATTAGTAATAACCGCATCACATTTTTCTTTTTGTAAAATTTTTTTAATTTTAAAATAACTGACAAAATTAAACATGTTCCAAATGTGCCAAAATAAACGAAAAAATTTAGGCAGTTTGTTTAGATTATAATATAGACTATTCAGATAATATATTTTATATTTTGTATTTTTACCATATGGCTTCGTAGTTATAACAACAACCTCATTCCCGGCATTTTGCAAGCCTGTCACAATCGTTTCAGATACTTTTTCCGCGCCGCCGCGATTAAAAGGCTTGTATAAATTATTTATTAAACAAATTTTCATAATAAATAGAATCCAATCTTTTTGCAACTTTATCCCAAGTATATTTACTTTCTACTAATTTTCTGCCGGCTAAGCCCATATTTTGCGCTAATTTTTTATTATTTAAAATAATTTTTATTTTGTCAGCTAAATCATTTATATCTCCGGGTTGGACCAATAGGCCTTGTATTCCATTTTTAAATACGCTTCTTACTCCGGGTAAATTTGAAGCAATCACCGGCGTGGAGCAAGACATAGCCTCAAGCAGCACCAAACCAAAAGCTTCCCCCTTGTTAATTGACGGTAAAACCAAACAATCTGAATAATTATAAAAATCAACCAACTTGTTGTTATCCGCATTTTCGTAAAATTTAACGTTTTCCCCTAAACCTAAATTAAACGCGCAATCTTTATAATAAGGCAATAAATCCCCTTGCCCAACCACTTTTAAAACAGTTGAACTTAATTCCGAATTTTTAATAACTATGGCAAAAGCTTTTAATAAATTTTCCAAACCTTTAAAATAATGAGCTTTATCAAGGCTGCCCACAAATAAAATAACTTTATTTTGCCACTGCTTATTTTGATTATCATGGCAAGTAACAAATTGCTCAAGATTTACTCCAAAAAATATTTGTCGAAATTTATCCGGCCTGGCTTGATAGTATTTTTTTAAATCCGAATGTTTTACATAATCAAGCGAAGCGCAGGTAATAATCTGCGCCGCCATGATTAAAAATGGCAAAATTAAAATATTATAAAAATAAAAAACAGCGCCTTTGAATCCTTGGGCCCTGCTATCCATATGATAATGCAATATTAATTTCATTTTACGGCCTGACAATAACTTTTTTAATAAAATTGGTTTAATCGCCCCATAAAATGGATAATGCAGATGAATAATATCAAAATTTTTTAATTTCCAAAAAAGCTGAGGTATAAAAGCGGCATTGCCATATTTAAAAATCGGTTCTAACCGCTCAATTTTAAATTTGCCTTCATGAAACTCATCTTCGTTTTTATAATGATAATTCGGAGTGAAAACCGTTACTTCATGACCTAAATCAGCCAAACTTTCTGAAATATTATAAACAGTGTTGCCTGTGCCGCCACGATATGGCGGAAAAGTGCAGACTATTTGAGCAATTTTCATAGTTAGTTTCTGTGTAAAAATTATTTGTCCACAATTTTGGTGATTTATAAAATTCATACTTTAAGCCAAGTTTCCGCTGATCTACGCTGAAAATTACGCTGATCTACGCTGAAAAATAATATTTTTACACAATAACTAATTATACGAATTACAAATTAATTGGGACTGTGGGATAAAAAATCATTATTATTTATCTTTTAAAGCTATATTTTGAACAATTTTAGTAATGTCTTTTTCAATTTTTTCCAATTTTAACCGTAAGCGGAAAACAAAATAAAATAGCGCGGCCACGCTTAAATATAATAAAACTTCAATGCCTGAACCGCTAAAACCCAACCATGCTGCTAATTCATCAATAAATTTTAAAGCAATTATTAAAACAGCGGCTAAAAGCCAAAAAATCAGCCAAAATAAAAATTCATTCATGCCAATATAATTTTTTTGTTTTTGCCAATAAAGACGAGCCAGAAAAAAAGCGATGATAATAAGCGCGATTGTTTGCTGCAGCATAATATTAATTTATTAACATAGCAATAAATAATTCTTTCAAAATTTTCAATCCGTCGGAAAAATTTTGCCCAAAATTATGATAAATCACTTTAATAGGTATTTCTTTAACTTTAAAATTATGGTTTTTAACTTCAAACATTATTTCCGAACAATGCGCAAACCGATCTTGCCTCCAGCTAATTTTTCGCGCCGCCTGGGCAGACATGGCCCTAAAACCGCTCTGCGGATCAGTCAAATCAACATTAAAAAATATTTTATTGATCGCTTTAGCCAAAGGCATAATAAAATATCGTTTTAAAAATGGCATTTGCGCGCTATGTTCGCTATTAAGAAAACGCGAGCCAAAAACAACTTGCGCTTCGCGATTTTTTATCGGCGCCGCGATACGTTCTATATCTTGGCTTAGAAACTGGCCATCAGCGTCAAAATGAACAATTATATCAGCGCCATTATTTAAACAATATTCTGTACCAGTTCTTAAGGCCGCGCCTTGACCGCGGTTTATTATATGTTTAAGCAAAACAACGGTTTTTTCTTCAATAAAATCAGCAGTTCGGTCAATTGAACCGTCGTCAACTATTACCAATCTATCAACCAATGGCCGCGTCTGATTAATTATTGCTGTTATATTTTTTTCTTCATTAAACGCCGGAATAACGCAGAATATTTTCATATCTTTTTTTATGGGACAGTCCCTTTATATAACCGTTTTCAAACCTTTACTCGCCCTTAAATCATCAATGGTTTTTTTCAAGCCATTTTCTAAAGTAACTATTGGCATCCAGCCCAACTCTTCCCGCGCTTTGGTTATATCAGGTAAACATAATTCGCTGATAAACAAATGCTTGTCCGCGTATGTTACTTTAGATTTTGAATTTAAAATTTTTATAATTATATCGCAAATTTTTAATAAATTCATATCAACATCCGAACCAATATTAATCGGTCCGAGAACATTACTCTCCATTAATTTCAGGCAAGCGTCAATACAATCACTGATATAACAAAGCGAACTGGAAAAATTTTCATCGCCGGGTATAATTAAATCAGTATTTTCTAAAGCGCTATTTACGAAATCAGGAATTAAATTGCCTTCATTTAACTTCATCCTGGGTCCATAAATGCGAAATAAGCGAATTACTTTTGCGTCAATATTATAAACTTGACGATAATTTTCCACCATGGTTTCAGCAAACCTTTTTCCTTCGTCATACGAACTTCTAGAAGAAAGAAAGTCAATTTTGCCTATTTCACTTTCTTTTATTCTGGTCAAACCGTCCAGTCTGGGCCCATAAACTACGGAGGAAGAAAAATGCGCGATTTTCGCATGATAACGAATTGCTAAATCTAAAACATTCTTTAGACCGTAAGACAAAGCTAAAATAGTCGGAATTTTGTTTTTATCAAAATCTTTAGGCGAAGTCGGGCAAGCCAAATTATAAATTTCCTGGATGCCTTGAAATTCTATTTTAAATTTTTGCAGTTCGGATAATTTTTCCAAATCAATCGGCTGGGTAATATCATGTTTTATAAATTCAAAATTAGGGTCGGAAAGCAAATGATCAATATTCCTTTCATCTCCGGTAGAAAAATTATCTAAACAAATAACTTTGCTGTTTTCTATCAACCGATCGCATAAATGCGAACCGATAAAACCCGCGCCGCCAGTCACTAAAACATTTTTTTTGTTAAAAATTGCTCTTTTGCCCATATAATTTATTTATTAATTTTTATTAATCTTTATACTGCCTGCATTTACCCCTGCGCTAAAACTTTCTTGATAAGCATAAAATGAACCCATAATTTTGCCATTAACTTTAAACACGCGTACATGCGGCGCTCCTCCTGGTCCGGCAGCGGCTATTATTTCATCTAAGCCGTCATTATCAACATCAGCTCTGGCTAAATTCACGCCACCGCGAAAATTACTGTTAAAGGCAAAAAAGTGTGATAACAAATTTCCTTTATTATCAAAAAATTTAACATGAGGTCCGCCGCCTTTTTCAGGCGCGGTAACAATATCGACCCGACTGCTCCCGGAGTTATTTCTAACTTTGGCAGTAATAACTTTAACTCCGCCGCGGAAAGTTTTAGGATAAGCTAAAAATTGTCCTTGCAAAACACCAGTTGCTTTAAAAATTTTAATCTCGGGAATTTGCCCGGCTACTAGACCGGTTATAATTTCATCTTCACCATCGCCGTCTATATCACCTGCGGCAATATTAAGGCCTGCTCTAAATTTATTATCATAAGCATAAAACGAACTCAGAAACTTTCCGTGGCTATTAAAAATTTTTACTTCCGAATTTCCGCCTGAAGCTTGAACCGCGATAATTTCATCACTGCCGTCATTATCAACATCTGCCACGGCAATATTAACACCACCGCGAAAATTACTGTTAAAAGCAAAAAATTGGCCTATTACCTCGCCTGCTAAATTAAAAATTTTGACATGCGGTCCGCCGCCAAGTCCTGCTGCTGTAATAAGTTCTTCTTGGCCATCATGATTTATGTCTCCGGAGGCAAAGCTAACACCGCCTTTAAACTTACTATCGTAAGCATAAAATTCATTATCTTTTTTACCGTCTTGATCAACAATTTTTATAAGACTTGCCATTCCACTTTTCGGTCCAACTAATAATTTTTCAATTTTATTATTTAATATGCCACTAGCGTAATTAACCGCCGCGGCTACATTGAGCCTGCCTTTGCCAAGTTGCGCTAAATAAGTTGGATTTATTCTGCTGATATTATCTGTATTATCCAATAGCGCTTTTATGATCTCATTGCGATCTAAGGTCGGGTTAGCGCTTTCTATTAACGCTATAGCGCCAGAAACCATGGGCACGGCTACTGATGTGCCAGACCAATAACCATTATAATATTTATTAAAAAAATGATCTTTTATATAATTATCCGGCGAATAAATTACTGTGCTAAAAACACTAACTCCTGGCGCGGCAATATCAATACATTTATTGCCAAAACTGGAAAAATTTGCTTTTTGGTCAATTGTGTCGGTTGCGGCCACTCCAATTACTCGATTCTCGCCGTTAGCGCCATCAAGACAAACCGGATACATGGGAGTTTGGTCTAAATAATAACCATTGCCATGCCCAACTTCATTTCCTCCGGCAGCTACCACAATTACCCCGGCGTCATAAGCGCGCTTGATTGCGTCATCTAAGCTTTTGCTATAACCAAAACCAACAAAACTTAAATTAATAATATTAGCGCCATTAGCAATCGCATAATCAACAGCTTTAAGAACTTTAGAAACACTGCCATCTCCTTTATCATCTAATACTTTAAGCGGCATTATTTTAGCTTTCCAAGTTACGCCCGCAATACCGGCGGCATTATTACCAGAGGCCGCAGCAATGCCGGCAATAATAGTGCCATGTAAAATACCATCTTCGGTAAAACCGGGTTTGAATTTTGGCGCCGGGTCAGGCACATTATTAATAAAATCCCAACCATTAATATCATCAATAAATCCATTTTTTTCATCATCAATATTATTATTAACAATTTCTTTTTTGTTCAACCAAATATTGCTTTGTAAATCAGGATGATTAATTTGCACTCCCGAATCCAAAATAGCAATAACAATATCCGGGCTTTCCCTTACATTGTCCCAAGCTTCAATGGCTTTAATTTTTTGCAAATACCATTGATGACTAAAATAAGTGTCAGAAGGTATTATAGAAGCTTGATAAATATAGTTTGGTTCAGCATACTCTACTTCAGGCAAATTACTATAATAACTTAAAAATTCATTAAAATTATCTGCTTGGGCGATTTTAACAGTTATAGGCCTTGACCAGGCTTTAAATTTTACCAATATTTCATCAGCGACCATGTTAAATCCGCTCTGCGCGTAAACATAATTATTTTGAATATCACTATAAACATTATAAGCGATAAATATGATTATTCCAACTAAAAATATATTAAAAAAATATGTTTTATCTATCATAGCTTTATTATAACATAAGCTATTAGTATTTTTCAAATTTACATTTTTTCCATCAGCGCTAATGTTTCTTGAGCGCATTTAGCCAAGCTGAAATCTTTTGATCTGGCAAATCCTCTATTGACTAATTCACCGGATAGTTGTTTATCCAATAATAGTTTAGCCATTTTTTCCGCCATATCCTGTTTATTTTCCGGATTAAAGAGTAAGGCGGAATTTTTTACAACTTCTGGTATGGAAGCTGTATTTGAGGCCGCGATCGGCACGCGGCAAGCCATAGCTTGGAGCAAGGGTATGCCAAAGCCTTCATAAAGCGAAGGAAAAACAAATAAAGCCGCGCCATTATAAATATAAGGCATATCAGCTTCAGGAATCCAGCCGGTTATAATTATATTTTCCTCAAAATTAAATTCGCTAATAATATATTTAACTTCATCAAAACCAAAGCCAGCACTGCCTGCTAAAACCAACTTATGCTTTATATCCCCAAATTTTTGCCTCATAATCGCGTAAGCTTCGACCAATTTAGCAGTATTTTTCTTTTTTTCTAAACGACCGACATAAAAAATATATGGGGTTTTAATGTCATATTTATTTAAAACTTGTTTTATTTTTTCCTGATCGCTAATCTGGCGATAAAGCTGGCCATTAAAGCCATTATAAATTACTTTAATTTTTTTCGCGTCAGCTTTATATAATTCCACCAGCTCTTGTTTGGTAAATTCAGACACTGCGATAATTATTTTGGCATTTTTAAGAGCGAACTTTGTTGACCATCTGTGATAATCAAGAATATTAGGCTGAAATTTCCCCCAAGTAAACAACTTGGCTAAAAAATTTAACACCTTAGAAGTTAAACCGCTGGCCGGACCGATTTGATCTGAGCTATATAATTTAGCAAAATGTTCAAAACCTATATCATGAATAGTAACGATTGATTTTTTTGGATGAATAATCGGCAAAGTATGCGCTGGAATAAATAAAATGTCCACCCGATGAATCAACATTTCATAAGACAAGCGAATTTGCGTCCAAAAATAAGTAAAAGGCCATTTTAAAATTTTAACGCGAAAATTTCCAAATGGACTTTTACTTATTTGCCAGCCGCGTTTATTAATTTCGCCCGAGTTGGCAGAATCATCTTCAGCTGCCAAATCAGCCAAACCTCCGATTAAAGGTTTGTCAGTATACAAAATATATTGATTTTTAGAATCAATTTTAGCCAACTCTGTTATTAAATAATAAGAATACCACTCAGTACCGGTTTTAAATTTTCTATTTGCCCTAGAGGCATCAATGCCAATTATCATAAATTTTTTGCCGCCTTCAAAATGGGACAGTCCCCTAATTAGTTATTGTGTAAAAATATTATTTTTCAGCGTAGATCAGCGTAATTATCAGCGTTTGATCAGCGGAAACTTGGCTTAAAGTATGAATTTTATAAATCACCAAAATTGTGGACAAATAATTTTTACACAGAAATTAATTATTTAGTGGCAAATATACTTCTCTTATATGAATCCAAATTCTCTAAAGCAATCCCAGTGCCTTTTGCAACGCAGAGCAAAGCATCATCCGCCACATACGCCGGTACATCGGTCGTACGTGAAAGTAATTGATCGATATTTCTAAGCAGCGAACTTCCGCCGGTTAATACCATGCCTTTATCCATAATGTCGGCGGCTAATTCCGGCGGAGTTTCCTGAAGCACTTTTTTAGCGGCGCTGACGATGGCTTCCAATTCGTTTTGAATCGCTTCGGTAACATCATCGGAATTAACCATAATATTTCTCGGCAAACCAGTAATCATATCGCGGCCGCGTATTTCCATGGTTAATTTATCTTCTAAATATAAAGCGCTGCCGATTTTAATCTTAGTCTCCTCGGCTGTTCTTTCGCCAATGGCTAAATTATATCGGCGTCTGATAAATTCCTGAATCGCCGCGTCAAATTTATTACCGCCGATTCTAACCGAAGTTGATGTTACTACTCCGCCCAAAGAAATTACCGCCATTTCCGCCGTGCCGCCGCCAATATCAATAATCATATGTCCAGAAGCTGAACCAATGGGAATATCAGCGCCGATAGCCGCGGCAATCGGCTCTTTAATAATATAAGCCGCTCTGGCTCCGGCCGCGATAGTAGCGTCAATAACCGCCCTGCGTTCGGTTGAAGTAATCCCTGCTGGAACAGCCACCATGACTTCAGGCCGAAATAGCCTAATGCCGCCCAAAGCTTTATTAATAAAATATCTAAGCATGGCTTCGGTCGTATGATAATCAGCGATCACGCCGTCTTTTAAAGGCTTAATAGCAATAATAGTATTTGGAGTCCTGCCTAACATATCCTTAGCTTCATTACCTACGGCTAAAATCTTTTTATCAATTAAAGAAATCGCCACCACACTGGGTTCGTTAATAATAATGCCTCTTTTTGGCAAATGCACTAAAGTATAAGTTGTGCCTAAATCTATACCGATGCGTTTTATAAACATATTAAAAATTTATTTGAAAGCTCCTGTCCATGCTCAAATCCCCTTGCCATTGGATTCTACGTGAATTAATTTTACGAGTATACAGACTTACCGGGTTATATGACTTTATACCATTTTTAAAGCTTAAGTCAACCAAAAGATCGTTTAACTCTTTCCCAGGTTGTTTTTGAATATAAAGACCATAATTATTATTTAGCATAATTGACCGCGGCAGCTTATATTCAACCGTAATATTATTAATTTTCCCCGGCGCCACGGTTAAATAAAAACCAAACCAAGTTTTGCCAGCCTCATTGCCTGTGTCTATCTGTTCGGTTTCGTAGCCGCTAATTTTAATTAATTGGCTGCCTAACGGCGCGTAAACCCTGGTATAACTTTTATAAGCGCTGGTTTTCCAATCAGGCTTGCCATTGTGCGCGTAATTAACGGTTAGTTTAGAAAATAAACCATTAGGTCCTTCTGTTACTTTATAATTTATACTCCGTCTCATAACCGCGTCGGTTTTTAAAGCCGCTAAATTAGCGTCAACCACCATAAAATAATCGCTATAATAATTTTTTATTTCTCCGGCCCAACCGTTTTGAACCGCGATATTTTCTAATTGATTATCAGTGAAATAAAACAGTAAATTTTTCTCGATTAAATTATTAATCACGATGTTTATAAGTTCCGACCATTTGTTCGGAGGCAAATCAAAAATTTTAATTTTTAATTCTCTAGAAATTTCGCCAATGACTTCTTTTCTCTGCCATTTAGAAACTCCTAAAATCTGATAACCTTTCTCAACTCGATATTGCAATAAGTCTTGAAAATTATTTTGATCATAAGATTGCCCTTCAACTATTATCGGGCCGGTTATTTTCAAAAAATCAGTAATTAATTTTGGCGTGAGAGCTAAAACACCGCTAAATTCGGAAATTTTTTCTACCCCTGAATTTAAACCGCTTTCTATTTGATAAAATTGATTTATAGTTTTAGCCGCGGTCGGCCAATCAGGCGACCAATTAGCATCGCGCAAATACCATTTATCATTTAAATATTTTTTAATCGGCTCCGGCGGTTCAATATTTATTTTATCCTGAACAGGCATATCAAGATGATAAATATCATGCGTGTCAAAATTTACGATATTACCATCTTTAATTTTCAATATTCCATAAGTGCCTAAAAATCCCCCGGTTGGCCTTAATTCGTCATTATTTTGCAATACCACTAAATAATTTACTTGGCTTGGATAGCCGGCTAAAGCCGGAATCATCTGAGATAAAGGCACAGCTTTCTCTAAAATAAAACTGGCTTCATTGATTTGCCTTTTAATTCGCTCAATTTTATCTTGTAAGGCAAATAAAATACTCTTGGTGTTAATTTGTTCTAAATTAATATAAGCCAAATCCAAATCAGCTTTTATACCGTTTAATTCCGGAGCTGATTCGAATATTTTTCTAAGAACATTGCGTTTTTCTTCAAGGCTTAATTTAGAAAAGTTAAATTTTTCATCTCCGGATAAAAGAGCTTCAAGGCTAAGGCAAAAATTAGCGCCGTGCGCGAGCGCCTTGCTTAAAAATTGAGCGGAAATTAAAAAACTCTCGGCATTGTTTAGTTGGCTTACAACTAACGGCAAATGACTTAAAAAATTATTATTTTTTATTTCTTCAATTTTATTAATTGAAATATTAAAATTA
>JAHJXD010000089.1 GCA_018827685.1 Patescibacteria group bacterium | reverse complement strand
GTCGGCTGACTTTCAGATTGGCACCTACGCTGTCGGTATAGGCGCATTATCTACTCTTACTCTCAGTCTCGGCAATGGCAACATTCATACTCCTGATACATCTGTCATGACTTGGCAAGGCAGCGGCAACGTCGGCATCGGTACGACGGGGCCGGGAAGTAAATTTCATATTCACGGGAGCAATTGGAACGGCCTCACTTTAACAAATGCAGATCTTGCAAGCAAAATCGGGACATTGAAGTGGGATTCGCTTGGAACCTATGTCACCGGTAAAAGCTTTTTGATTTTATCAGATGAAACTACAAATGTAGATGGTTCTAATGCAGGTATAATGTTTCGGGTTAACAATGGACCAATCGGTGGTTATACATTTCCTGCGATGGTAATAAGAGAAACAGGCAACGTCGGCATCGGGACGGTAACACCAGGGGCACGTTTACAAGTTTCAGGAACACTTAATGGAGGTTCAGCAGATGCAAGGGGAGTAATTATTGATCCAACATTAATGACAACTAATGTTAATGGTCTTACACATACAGGATTATTAGCAACTCCTACATTTAATACCACTAGCTCCAACGTTGCTAATGTATATGGTATAAAAATATCTCCAAATCATACGGGAACGTATACAACAACTAATGCTTATGGTTTGTATGTTGATGCAACAACAGTAACAAGTGGAATTGTTACAAATAATTATGCCGCTGTCTTTAATGGTGGCAACGTCGGCATCGGGACAACGGGGCCAAGAAATGGATTAGAATTAGCAAAACTTGATAGTAATTACATCACAAGCCTAAGGGTCGGTGGTGTAACTGGTGGAACTATCACGGTTCCATTGCAATCTGAAACCTCCCGACATCAGATATTATTTTCAAGCTGGAGAGATGTAGTAACAGACACAGTTGGAGCTAAAATCGCCGCCATAAATAAAAATGTTTATCAAGCTAATAATGCCCTTGTGCAAAATACTGATTTAGCGTTCTTTACGTTAGGCACAACGCCTACGGGTTCTGACAATACGACCGAAGTTATGAGAATAACAAACACCGGCAACGTCGGCATCGGGACGACGGGACCTGGGATGAAATTACAAGTGATAGGCTCCGCTGGCACCAACGTTATATCTGCGGGTGCTGGAGGAAATCGAAAAATAGCTTTAGCAGTTGGAAGTAATCGAGTAGGTTTACATCTGAGAAATGATACGGTAGCCCACACAGGAATTTCATCTGATGGAACCGATCTATTTTTTGGGACTGCAAGTTTAACCGGAAGTCCAGATACTTGGGGAACGGATTTGGTAACGATAAAATCAAGCGGCAACGTCGGCATCGGGACGACGGCGCCTACTAATACTCTTAATATTTTAGGTGGAATTACTAATTCGGGTATATCTATACCTGTCAATGCCACTTTTACCGCAGGCACGGGAACTTTAGCTATTGGTACATATTACTACCGTGTTACTGCCTTGACTTCATCAGGTGAAACAACTCCCTCAACTGAAACTTCTTTAGCTTTAAGCGCCATTGGAGGTGTAAATGTTAATTGGACAGCAATAACTGGAGCTATTGGCTACAAAATTTATGGTCGTAGCGCTAGCGCGGAATTATATATCGCTCAAGTTGGAGCTGGAGTAACAACTTATCTTGACAGTGGTGCCATTACTCCTGCTGGGGCGATGCCAACAGTTAATACAACGGGCAACGTCTATCTTGCTTCTAATGGTTTTGGCAACGTCGGCATCGGGACGATGACGCCAGGAGTAAAGTTGGATGTTTTAGGAGGAAATGGAGCTGGGGATGAAGTTGCTCGCTTTGCAGGTGCTGTTGCAGTAGGTAAAGTTGACGCAGAAGTTGGTATATTACGTTTATTTAGTGCTACTGGCAGGAATATGAGTCTAAGCATGAACGATACAAATGATGCTGTAATTTCTAATACTTTTGGAAAAATTACTATTACTCCAATAACTAATTTTATAATAAGCCAAGGCAATGTCGGCATCGGAACGACGGCTCCTGGAGCCAAGTTAGAGATTAGAGGTACCGCAGAAGGCGTCAGATTAAATGTTTTGAAAATTGTAAATACTCAAAGCAACGCTGAGGGCGGGGCAGCGATCTTAATAGGTCCTTATGGTAATGAGTCATATATGTCTCGTATAAGCGCG
>JAHJXD010000096.1 GCA_018827685.1 Patescibacteria group bacterium | reverse complement strand
GCGCTCATACCCGCCTCCCGGTTCCCCTGTCTGTCTCGCCGCTCCAGCCTGTGCCGTACCCGGCACGGCAGACGCAGACAGATGGCCGGAAGCGAGACCGAAGTCGCCCTTGGATACGAACTCGACGATCTTGACCCGCAACACCGCGTCCGGATCGAGCAGGCGGGTCAATGAACCGTTCAGGAAGCTCTGCCGCAGGCTGGCCAGCGGCCAGGCGCCGGTATCCTTCAACGCCGGCGGCCAGTTGCGCTCGATGTAGCCCGCACCCACCGATTCGTTCAGCAGCGCCTGAGATTTCAGCGCCGTGATCACGCGGCCGCAAAGGGTCTCGCTGCCGCTCGAATGTCCCGCCCCGAGGTCGATGGTCTTCAACCCGTCCGGCTCCTGGTGATCGGCCAGGACCGCAAAGCGGTAGCCACCCCACACCTCGTCCCTGGCGGCCTCCTCGGCGTCGGTCAGTTTCGTGTATATTTCCGCCCGATCCGCACGGTCGAAATCGCCGCCGAGGGTTCCCTCGGCGACCTCCTTGTTGACCCGCTTCCAGGCCAGCCACAGCTCGACCTTGTCGCGCAGGTCGCGCCCCGGTTTCTTCAAGCACCAGACCAGCGATCCCGGATAGAGCCGGGGCGACTTTCCGCGCTGCCTCATCCACTCCGCAATCTGCCCGCGGAGCGAACCGTTCCCCTTGCCCGCCGCGGCGTCACAGGCTGGCGTCCACTCCTGGTCCGGATCGAGGACGATCAGCGTCAATCTGGGCGTATCCTGCACGGCCGCCCCATCCGCGGGAAAGGGAACGATGGGGATGGTCCTTCCCCGGTCGAACTCCTTCAGGATGAGCGCCCGCAGGGCAGGCCGGATCTCCGATTCCTCGTCGAGGGAGGCCCGCCGGTCGCTCACCACCTTCTTCATGGTGGCCTGGTGGCCGATCTTGAAGCCGTCCGAGCCGACGCGCCGGATGAAATAGGATTTGTCCTCGAGGGCGAAGACCGCGTTGTCCACGGAGGTCGTATCCACATCCGGCTCGCCGAGGGCGAAGCGAAGTTCCGGCAGATGGGCCACCTTGTCCACCTGACCGCCGGAGGACTCGAAGAGGATCGTTGTCCCGACACGCTGGTGAATGCCACGCAGGGCACCCTTTGTGTCTGCATCAAGGGCTTTGGCGTGGGAATACGCACCGGATATGTCTGCATCAATTGCCGCAATAAGCTTGGATTCTCCAAGCTGCCCCAAAACCACGCTCCGGAATTCCGGTACCTCCAGCGGCGCAGACCCGAGTGTGATGAGCGGTTCACAGCGTGCTTCCTTGAAACTCTTCCGGGATGCCCAGGAAATCCATTGCGCCAGCATGGCAAGGGTGCCGCGCGTCTGCTGGTACTGCGAGAGGGCCTGCCACTTGCGCTGGAACACGGATAGCGTAGCCGGATGGAACGGGTAGCAGGTCTCGAAACGACCGAGGAGGAACTCCCTGGCTTTCACTTCCGTCGTCGCGCTGTCCACGGCCGTCCACTCCGGCGGAAGCTGCGCCCGCCGCTCGAAACACCAGTCCGAATAGATCTTTGCCACGTTCCTGCGCGCTCGCTCACCGCCGATGTCCTCGAACAGCCGCCGTCGCACGACCTCGCTGATCTCGCTTTCGTCGTTGGCGATCAAATCTTTAGCCACACGCCGGACCACCTTGGTGATCCTGTCCTGCCACTGCATGTCCCAATCGGTCATCTCTACCTGGCTTCTCGGCAGGCTGATCACCGCCGCGCCCAGAGTGGTTCCCGTCGTGGCCACCGTCAGGTTCTGGATGAAGGCATGGAATGGATCGGCCATGCTCCGGTGGCGGTTAAGGTAGTTAAGCACCTCATCGAACAGGAGAAGCACCGGCCCACCGGCCGCCTGGAAAACGCGGATGAGGGTTTCCGTCCCCGGCGGCGTGGTCCCGGCCGCTGCGCCGAGTTCTTGGACGCCCCGGTCGCCCGCCAGTTGCCGGGCGATGTCGATCCACGGCGTCTCGCGGCCTTCCCGGGGGTCCCAGGCGTTGCCGACAAACGCCGCGACCTTCGCCTCGGGAACCGAACGGAGACCCGCTTCCCGGATCAGGTCCGCGACACCGGCATATTCAACAGACTTGGCTCCGCCCTTGACGAGATGGTAGAGCGCCGCGAGGGTGTGGGTCTTCCCGCCGCCGAACTGGGTGATGAGCGTCATCACCGGCGCGGTGTTGGCCGTCTCGCCGGAAAGCCGCCGGAGTACCATCCCCGCATGCTCCCGGAGGGCTCGGGTGAAGCACGTCCGTCTGAAAAATTGTTTCGGGTCCCGGTAATCCTCCGGCGCCGTCCCGGCGATGACCTGCTCCAGATGGATGGCAAACTCATCCGGATTGAACGAGCGCCCTTCCCGGACTTCTTTCCGCGGTGTGGCGATCTTATACCAAGGTTCCATGGGCATACTCCCTGTCAGGTTTCATTCAGGATTCGGTGGGCTCGTCATCGCCTGCAATCTGTCTTTCCAGTTCCTTCAAAGGTGGAAGAATCTTAATGATCGCCTCTCTGAGAGTTTCGAGGTCTCGCTCGATGATTTGCCAGATCTCGGCAACGCTCACCCCCTCATACTGGTGGATCAAAACATCGCGAAAGCCGGATAGTGCACGCCATGGAATCAATGGATGATTTTCCCTGTAATCGCCGGGTATCCGCTTTGCAGCTTCACCAATAACTTCGAAATTCCGAATAACGGCGTCTTGAGTCCGCGCGTCGGTGAAAAAGGCATCTTTCCCTTCAGCGGTGTATTCGAGAATCCGGTCAATCCGCTCCAATATCTGAGCCAAATAAACTCGGGGGTCTTTCTTCATAATGGCCGTGCCTCCTTGAGAATTTTCCGGCGTAAAAGCCAATAGAGGCCATCTTCGGAAACCACGTCTACTTTTGCACCAAGCAGGTCCTTCAGATCCAAGACCAGAGCGCTCAGATCCAGCAAGCTACGCCCCTCTTCCATATTCACCAGCAGATCGATGTCGCTTTCCGGACCGGGTTCGCCTCTGGCAACCGAACCGAAAACGCGGATGTTCCTCGCGCCATGCTTTGCCGCAAGAAGCATAACGGCATCGCGTTTTTCTTTCAGCCGTTTTTCAGCATCCATTTCGCTATATCTCCTTTTTTTACCTCGGTACGGCGAGAAGCATGGCATCCAGCAAACGTTTTTCCTCACTTACTATAGGATACAGGGCCGACGGGGCAATGGCAAGACACAAAAAGTCCGGGCCACGATCCTGATCCGCTTTGATTCGTGAGATGCGCCCTTCTCCGAGTTCCTTGCACGGCGTGGCGATCTTGTACCAGGGGTCCATGGGTACACACTCCTCTATGATCTTCTCAGCCGGGTGAAAAGATCGGTTGCCGTTTGTTTCAATCGAATCAAATTTGCGTAAGCGACCGGCGCGAATCCGTTCTCACACGAGTACATGCGGTATCGAATGCCATCGGCGACAATCACGTCGCAAGGCACGCCGAGGGTTTCCACGTATCCCTTGGCCTGCTCCAGCGCACCTTCTACACCTGCACCGAATCGCTTGGCTTCGATCACAAACCGGCAGTTCTCGGGAATACGCGGTAACGACTCAAACAGAGCCACGTCGATGTACCTCCATTTGACGGCAATCCGCTCCGGTGGCCAGCCGAGCGCCTGAAGAAACGGAACCACGAAGTGCGCAACCATTTCATCCTCGGTGGGACAGTCCCCGAAGTTCTGACGATCCAAAAACAACCCGGCCAAATCCTGCGCTTGCGCCACGATTCCTTCAAGAGCCGGAGGAACCTTGTCCAAGCCAGGCTCCTCTCCGGGAAGCTCCGGCAAAGGCATTTCCTGCCAATGTGTAGGCGGCGAGTTCAGAAATCGCTCGGCATAGTCCTTCACTTCCTCGTTCCATGTCCGCGAGCAGCGCGTTGGGTTGGCTCCGAAAACCTGAGTCCCGAACGTGTATTCCTGCGGCAACCTGATCCATCGGATACGTCTGGCATGCTGGAGATCCCATCCATTCACGTCATCGAATTGATTCAGGTACATGTAATCGCTGGCCACAATTCCTACGGCTGTTATCGTGGCAATACCCGTGCGAAGGAGCACCGCATCGCCCACTTGCATCTCGCTGGCGAAGCGGCGCACGAAGCCGCCCTCGAATTCGTCATCGTCGCGCTCAGGCTTCCAGGCTCCGGCGTCTCCCGGCCCGATGAGCCCTACCCCATGCTTAAGGAAGACGTCGGCATAGGGCCTTGAGGCCGGGCCACCACCCAGTTGCCAGATAGACAGGTTGTCCTTCACCATTGCCATCATCACCACCTACCTCGGCGCCGCCAAGAGCATCGCGTCCAGGAGCCTCTTCTCCTCGCTTTCTTTAGGATAAAGGGCCGACAGGGCATTGGAAAGACGAAGGAAGTCCGGGCCGCGATCCTGTTCCGCTTTGATGAGCGCCCGGAGAGCGTTCGCCTGGCCGCCCGCCTGAAGGAGCATCGCCGCATGCACCCGGTCGAGGGTGGTCGCCTTGCTCATGGATTCCCCATTCATCGCGGAGGAGTCGATGGTCACCTTCCGGCGGCCGCGGCCGCGAATCCTGGGGGCTTGATCCTGTTCCATTTCAGGGAAGAGCGCCAACTGCAGATGGTTGACCGGGTCGTCCTCGATCCAATCGGCGGCGGAACCGACCCCGTCGTCGCCGAAGAGCTGCCTGGCGCGCTCGGAAACCGGCAGGAGCCGCACCACGCCCTTTTCGGTCGTGACGATCCGGTTCTCCCAGAGAGGCAGGTTGATCCCCAGCGGCTGGGCAAAGCGTCGCACCACATCAAAGACCAGGCTGAAGCCCTTGGCCTTGCCGCGCGGGGTGGCACCCTCACCCTCATCCTCTTCGCCTGCGCCGTCTTCGGCATCTTCCCCCGGATCCGCGGCAGTACCATTTTGGCCATTCGTACTCTGGAGCGTCCAGAGGAAAAGGGCGGTCAGACGAGCGTCTTCCTCCAGCGCCCCAGCCGCGCCGTTCCGTGCCCGGGCTTCCGACGTGCCGAGGATCTGCTCGAGGGCGATTCGGCCCACTGTCTCCCAAACATATGCCAGATAACCCCGTGTATGGGGCTCTGCCGCTTCCGGATTGCCGCCGAGAGGAATCTCCCTTTCTTGCGGATCGACAACCTTGGAATACCTGCTGTAGATCTCCAGGGCCGGGCCGATGCAGGCAAAGACGAGGTCCGCCCCACGGATGCCTTCACCCTGAAGCCGCTCCATCCAATCACCGACGCGATTGGGAAGTTCGCGGAGGACATCACCCCAGTCGCCAACCGGCGCTTCTTCGGGACGCGGACG
>JAHJXD010000080.1 GCA_018827685.1 Patescibacteria group bacterium | reverse complement strand
TGGACTCGGAACCTGCTACTTTAATAAAGTAAAACACCAGGTTCCGTCCTTGTTGTCGTATTTCTCAATCCCCGCTCCGCAAATTATTGCGGGGCTTTGAGGATTGACCCATTCAGCGCCCCTGATGGCGTTGAACCGGGCAATCCCATTCGTGGGCACGCGGTCAGCCGCGACAACCCACCAGTCCCCCTGCTTTGAGAACCAATCCCCCTCCTTGGGATACTTGCCCCATCCATTCTGGTCGGTTGTTATTATTAATGGACCAGAATTCTGTGGGATGATGGAGTCGTGGATCATGATTGACCCAGATTCCACCTTGATGTTAGCCGCCACGGGCACTGGCGGTAGCTGTGGCGTTGCCTCAGCCACAAACCTATCCAGCTGCGACTGTGGCAGCCGGAAAAAAATCGGTACAGCTATTGCTTGGGTTGCGAGCCCAAACAATAACGCGACGCCTATTACTACTTTATTCATTTTTACCTCCTCCTAGTAGAAAAAGTTTAGCGATCGTTAGGCTGAACTCGTCAGCCTTAGCATCGCGACTCAGCTCATCTGAGCTGAGTGACAAAAATCTAGGCGCATAGTTCGCGCCCAAAACCCATCCGGCACCTAACTCTACCCCTGCTTTCACCAGAGGCGAAAAAATTTTCCCGGAAATTTTCGCATCGTTCGCAGAAAACGGCCGGATGACGCCGTAATCTGCCCCCAGTCCAACAGATATTTTATCTGTCACTGGGATCGTATAGATGGCCTGGAGATTCCGCATCTCCGCCCAGGCCTTTTCATACTTCTCTCGGCTCACCAATGCCGAGATTTCGATTCTATTCATCAGCCGGTAGGTGACTCCGGCTCCATAAAAACCATCGGCTCCAGCGATGGTTACGGCTAGGAACTTTGTTTGGACAGAAACGAAGCCATAATCCGGCGCGTTTCCGCCAATTCCTATACTCTTCAACCACCCTGATGTGGTTGAAGCGGTTTCTTGGACAACAACAGGCACAGCAGGAGAAACATCCTTCTCCTCTAAGGCCTTAGCAATTGCTTCGGCCTTTTTGCGCTCGTCCTCTGCCCGATCGGCCTGCGCTTTGGCCTCAGCTGCCCATGCTTTGGCCTCTGCTTCTGCTGCTGCAGTTCTACCTGCCGCGGCGATAGCTGCCAGCACAGCTCTGTCAGCAGCACTTTCTGCTACTGCTTGAGCTACCTGGCAAGCTGCTTTGAGTCCAACCAGCTCGATGTCAGAAGTTGCAATCCAAAAGAGTTGCACTCTAACACCTCGAGCTTCAGACCGAGTCTCAGCTGCCACTCTACCAATGCCCATGGCCTTAATCTTATTTGCCGGCACTCCCTTGCCAATCAGATAACTCTTTACTGCCTCAGCTCTTTTTAAAGAAAGCTGAAGATTATAATCTTCACTTTCTTTAAACGTAAGTCTTTCAATACAACTTGCGTCAGCCTCACCTTCTACTATCACAGTAGCATCCGGCCTGGTCACAAGAACTTTAGCAATTTTATCCAATACAGGCATCATGCCTGATTGGATATCAACTTTACCGATATCAAACCCGGTCACGAACTCAACATTCGTAACCTTGGCTTTAATATCAGCCTCCCCTGCCGCCACTATCATCATAGTAGCCAACAGGACCAAACAAAACATCTTCCTCATCTTTTTTCCTCCTTGCCCTCCACGCTTTTGCGCTTTGGGCCTTTTTATTTTTTTTCTATCCTCAACCAAACCACCACGCGCGTGGTTTGGATAATACTGAAATTAACAAACACCCTCTACTCTATGCCCTTACAATGGACAAATGAGGATGTCTGGGCTTTATTTTCCTTTTTAAGGGCAATAAGCCCATTAGGCACAGCATTGCCAACATAATGGCAATGCTGCTCTCCAGCACGCCTGTTATACTTGCTTCAATATGGAACAAGTAGGCGGCTTGGAAAAGGAGAATACATATTATTCCCCATCCTATTTTCATCTTCCTTCACCTCCTCTTTTCTTTTTATTTTTTTCTAATATATTTCTGATATATAAAGGGCTTTCGCCCATTTTCAAAGTTCGTATTGCCGGTCAAAATTCAGACCGCCATTACCGAATAATTTTTACAAATTATCCGAATATGGCTTTCCGAATACATTTCTCATATTGCCCTGCCTGGCAATTTCTTCATGAATATCCAAATCATCATAATTATCAAAATTGTCATTATTTGTGTTATTTAAATTTTCATTAAAATTATCTTCTGTCTCAGAAAAAATTTCCTTAATCGGCGCGGTCACTGGTTCAATCGCGGCCGGCGCAAACTCTGGTTCATCTAACGAATCGGTTTTAGCGGCACGACTGGCAAATTTAGGCATTAACCTGAAATTATATTTTTCTTCAGGAAATAAATAAATATAAGTCCAAGAAAAAATTAGTCCCAAAATCAAAGCCATGCTAAAATTTAAAATCAGATTAGGCTGAACCGGATAATTACTAGTAATTGGTTCATCAATAATTTTAATGAAAACATTATCACCGCCGCCGTGATACAACACATGCTTGGTTTGCAAAGTATAAGCAACCGCGCGGGCAATCATTTCGGCCTGAGAGCGGTCAGTATGGTAAACGTCCAACAAAATTATACCTGTATCATTAACAGCTTTAGCGCTTACGGTTTTAGACCAACTTTTCATCCGATCTTTTACTGTCTGGCCAAAATAATTTTTATCAATATAATAACCAGAGTTTAAAACATTTTCAAAAAATGAATTTGAATCAATAACTTTGGCTAAAATATTGCTTAAGTATTCAGTTGATTTTGAAGTTAAATATGGATCCGAATTGCTAAAATTTTGAATTACTAAAATCTGAGAGCTTGAACCGTATTTTAATGGTCGTATAAAACTTAAAATTACGGCTAAAATTAAAAAAATAAAAACAAAAGACATTATAATGCTTTTTCTCTTGTTTATTAGAGATAAATAATTCTTAAATTCCATAGAAATTAGCTTAATAAAATACCCTACTACCTTTCTTAGTTTTTGTCAAGGGTGCGTAAATTGTGTGTGCGTAAATTGTTGTCAAGGTGAAAAAAATGGTCCATGGCAGTGGTCCCAAAATGAGACTAAACTCGTTAATACTAAAAATCCCCACTAAGGAGGATATAAGGGGACTGTCCCATAAAATACAGAGCCGGCGAAGGGATTCGAACCCCCGACCTTTGCTTTACAAAAGCATTGCTCTACCAACTGAGCTACGCCGGCAAAAAATCTGAAAGTCAAATTTTGGTGCGCTGTACTGGGCTCGAACCAGTGACCTTCTCCTTAAAAGGGAGCTGCTCTGCCAACTGAGCTAACAGCGCTTAATGTTTTAAACTTATAACTAAAATAACACATGTTTTTAAAAATGGCAATAAAATTTTCGGCATTTTGAGTTACGAGTTACGAGTTACGAGTTACAAGCCGTGCTTGCTTAAACCAGCCACGCAATGTATTATAAAAGGGACTGTGACCGAATGCCATATTCGGCATAAATTTCCAAATTTCGGTAAATTTTTATCTAAAATTTTTTCGCTAATATATCCATATTCCCTCAAAAATTTTATAAAAAATTTCCTCAAAATTATGAAAATTTCTATCCGAAAGAGCATTCGGCGACAGTCCCTAAAAATATGTTGGATAAAAAAAATCTAATCTCAAAATTACCGCCGCAAAACATTGAGGCCGAGGCTTGTCTTTTAGGTTGTTTAATGATTGATAAAGACGCAATTTTTAAAATCGCGGATATGTTGCGGCCGGAAGATTTTTATAAAGACAGCCACGGCATTATTTATGAAACCATGCGGGAATTGTACGCCCGTCATGAACCAATTGATATTTTAACATTAACCTCAAAACTTGAAGAAAAAAATAAATTGGAAGCGGTAAATGGGCGAACCTACATAGCTGAATTAGGTAATACTGTAGCCACTTCGGCTCATGTGATTTATTATTCTAATATTATCCAACGTAAAGCCACCTTAAGGCGCCTTCTGTCGGTTTCGGCCGAGATAACTGAACTTGGCTATCAGGAAAATGAGGAAATAGAAACATTATTAGATCAAGCCGAACAAAAATTATTCAGCGTCTCGCAAAAATATTTAAAAAATGTTTTTCAACCGATTGATAACTTATTAACCGAAGCCTTTGATAGAATTGACGAACTGCATAAGCAAAGCGGAAAATTACGCGGCCTGCCTACTGGTTTTCATGATCTTGATAATTTACTGGCCGGTTTACAAAAATCGGATTTAATAATTTTGGCCGCCAGACCGAGCGTAGGAAAAACTTCTTTAGCCATGGATATCGCCCGACAATCAGCCATCATCAGCAAAGTTCCTATTGGCATATTTTCTTTAGAAATGAGTAAAGAACAATTAGTTGACCGCATGCTTTGCGCTCAAGCTAAAGTAAACTTATGGCGCATGCGCACTGGAAAATTATCAGACAAAGAAGAGGATAATGATTTCTCGCGCATCGGCGATGCCATGGGCCGATTATCAGAAGCGCCGATTTATATTGACGATTCAGCCAGCTCCAATATTATGGAAATAAGAACTAAAGCGCGCAGACTTCAAGTTGAAAAAGGCTTAGGATTATTAATCGTTGACTACTTGCAATTAATGGAAGGCCGCGGCAAATACGGGGATAACCGCGTACAGGAAGTTTCAGAAATTACTCGCGGTCTTAAAGGCATTGCCCGCGAACTAAATATACCAGTATTCGCCTTATCCCAGTTATCGCGCGCCGCGGAAATGTCCAAACCAGCCATACCAAAACTGTCTCATTTAAGAGAATCTGGTTCAATTGAACAGGACGCGGATGTGGTTATGTTTATTTATAGAAAAGCGGCCGACCGAGGCTATAATTTTGATGAACTGCCTGAAAGTGAAAAGCATCTGGCTGAAATCTATATTGCCAAACATAGAAACGGGCCGATCGGCAAAGTTAACTTGTTCTTTGATGAAAATACCGTCAGTTTTAACAATATGGAAACAACCGGCCAAGAAGCGCCGCCTGAATATTAATTAATTATAAAAAATCTATGTTCAACAAATTAAAACAATTTAAAGACCTAAGAAATCAAGCCAAGGCTTTACAAAATGCTTTAGCGCAAGAATCGGTTGAGTATGAAAAAAGTGGAATTAAAATAACCATGAATGGCAACATGGAAATTACCAGTATAATCATCGACTCTAATGTTTCAGCCGATAAGCTGACAGGCATTTTAACTGCAGTCATAAACGAAACTATCAAACGAGCGCAAAGAGTAATGGGTAAAAAAGTGCAAGAAATGGGAGGCATTAGCGGAATTACTAATATCTAATTAATTTCTGTGTAAAAATTATTTGTCCACAATTTTGGTGATTTATAAAATTCATACTTTAAACCAAGTTTCCGCTGATCAAACGCTGATAATTACGCTGATCTACGCTGAAAAATAATATTTTTACACAATAACTAATTACTGGGACTGTCGCCTTTATGAAATATCCGACTTCTATCCAAAATTTAATTGAATATTTTTCCAAACTGCCAACGGTTGGTCCTAAAACGGCCGAGCGTTATGTTTTTTATTTATTGCGTCAACATCCGGAATGGCTGCAACAATTCGCTCAAGCGATTGCCGAGGTTAAAGAAAAAACCACTATCTGCCAAACTTGTTTATCCATTGCCGAATCTAACCCTTGCCAAATCTGCTCTGATAAAAAAAGAAATCACTCGGTTATCTGCTTAGTGGCGGACACGCGAGATATGCTGGCCGTTGAATCCACCAAACAATATAACGGCGTATATCATATTTTAGGCGGAGTTATAAATACTATTGAAGGCATAAAACCGAATCAACTAAACATAAAAGCTTTGTTAAACCATTTAGAACAAAGCGCTTCAGCAGGTTCAACTCAAGCAGCGGTCAAAGAAATTATTTTGGCTTTTAACCCAGACCTTGAAGGCGAAACAACCTCAATGTATATTGCTAAACTGCTTAAACCCTATAAAATAAAAATCACCCGTTTAGCCAAAGGTTTGCCAATGGGCGCTGACCTTGAATACGCGGATGAAATTACTTTAAGCAACGCGCTTAAGTATAGAAATGAAGTATAAAATGCAGCTTAGTTTTAGCTAACAGAGAATTATACTCAATACTTGATTTGCAACCTTACATTTCGTTTATATCTGGTTTTTTTCTAAAATTTCATAAACCATTTTAAATAATTCATAATAATCCTTTTTGATTTTCTTATATAATTCATCTGAAAAATATTCATCATAAGTATGAATAATTTTATTTCTGTCATCTGTCATTTCTAATAATAATTCAATTTTTTCATCTGAAATTAATTCATTTTTTCTTAATTCTCTAAAACATTCTTTTGGCGAAAAAACATCAATGCCGAATTTATCATTTAAAAATATTTTTATTGTTTTCCAGCAAAGTTCAAAAGTATATTCAAATCTTTTAATTACAGAATCTCTGATCAAATCATTTTCAGCTTTATCCAAAGCCTCTTTCATTGTAATTCTCGCTTTTTTGAATTTTTTTAATTTTAAATTTAACGTATTATCCACAAAATTTTATTATTAAAAACATTTTTTTTAAATTCATCAGAAACTTTATTAAAATTTATAATATCAACAAAATATGGAAAAGTAGAATCTTCAAATTTTTCTTTTAATTTAATTAAATTTCTATCTTGGACATCGCCAATTACTCCTAAATCAAGATCGCCAAAATGTTTTTTAATTAAACTGGAGCCAAAAATAAAAAATTTCAAATTTTTTTTTTGATTAAAGCTGTTAATTTTGTCTTTTACTATATTCAAATATTTATCTTTTATCATAAAATTTTTGACGCGATAGTTTTACTGCTCCATGCAAATTACTCACAAACTAACAATTTCCACTTTAGTAAACGGCTGGCGATGACCGACGTTTTTTTTGTATCTGGTTTTATTTTTAAACTTCACCACGCTAATTTTTTTGCCTCTGCCTTGCTCAACAATTTTACCTTCCACTATATCGCCCAAAGTCGGCTTGCCTATCTGGATATTTTCCTGTTCGGCCGTAAGTAAAGTCTGGAATTTTAAAATCGCGCCGACTTGAGCGTCAATTTTTTCAATTTTCAAAGTTTGCCCTTGGCTAACCTTGTATTGTTTGCCGCCTGTTTTGATAACTGCTATTTTCATATTTTTGTTGGGGCTGTCGCCATTTATTATTTAAAATAAAAGCTCGCAAAAGCGAGGCATTATTTAATAATCTTAAACTACTTTGTTTTTTCTGTCAATACAAGCAAAAAACATAACAACCAATATCATAATAACCAAAAGCGCGGTTAAAGCCAGTACTTTGCCCTTGCTTTGTAAAAATAAGGCGGCTAAGCCAAAAATAATGGAAATAATGTAAAAAAATAAAACCGATTTTTTAACGCTTAAGCCCATATTCAACAGGCGAAAATGTAAATGTTTTTTGTCCGCGAATTTAAACGGATTTTTCCATGCGACCAAGCGCCGCAGTATGGTCCAGGCCACATCTAAAATCGGCAGACCCATAACAAGCAAAGCAATGGCGATTTTACCGCCGGAAATTATGGCCAGAACCCCTAACGCATAGCCCAAAAAAAGCGACCCGCCTTCGCCTAAAAATATTTTAGCCGGGTGCCAATTAAAAAACAAAAAACCTAAACAAGCGGCCGCCAGGATTAAAGCGGCCAGCCCGATATCTGACTGATAATATTTTTCGCTCATTGTAAATAAAAAAATAACTAACGCGCCAATAGCCGTCATGCCAGATACTAATCCGTCAAGTCCGTCCAAAAGTTTAGTCGTATACATAATGCCAAATAACCACAACGCAATCAATATGGTGGAAAAAGCGCCTAAATAAATAAAACCGCCGAACGGATTAGTAATTTTTTCTATTTCCACTCCGCCGATGATAACACTAGCGATGGCTAAGAACGGCCAAATAATTTGCTGAATCGGCTTTAAATTATATTTATCATCCAAAAAGCCACCAATCATTAGCCAAGCGCCACCGGCAAAAAATCCTAACCAATGACGCGGTTCTAGATTTCCAGACAGCAACTGATAGCGAACTAAATACAGAATTATAAAAAACGTTGCGAAAATGGCTAAGCCGCCAAGTAATGGAGTCTCTAGTATATGAATTTTCCTGTAAGCGTCAGGCTTATCCATAATACCCAGCTTCATCGCCAGCTTCATGACTAGCCATGTAAGCGCGGCTGACAGCAGAAGAGTGATAGTAAAAATTTGAATATAATAAAACATAAAATATTTAAAAATTTGCATTTTTTAAACGACGATGACACAGACATAAATGGCTTTAGCCATTTATATTTATCCCATTCATATGGGGCGCTAATTCAGGTGGAGTACAGAGATATACTCCGTAATGCAATAAAATAAACCCATCTGAGGACGACGGCTAAGTCGTCCTTTTTCTTTTTCTACAACTCCCTGCCTTTCTCAACGCTCACGCCAGCCTCGCTGTCAATCACTATTATATCTCTTCTTTTCAGGCTACCAGCCAAAACTTTATTAGCGATTTGATTTTCAATTTTTTCTTGAATCAAACGTCTCAAAGGCCTGGCGCCGAATTTCGGATCAAAGCTTATCTTGGCTAATTTTTTAACTGCCTGCTCGTCATATTTTAAGCCAATGCCTTTAACTTCTAATAAACACTTAACTTTATTTAACATCAACTTGGCAATGCTTTCAATTTCCGCAAGCGCGAGCGGTGTAAATACGACAACGCCATCAAAACGATTTATCAATTCCGGCTTTATATATTTATTAAGTTGATCATTCATCAACGATTGCTTTATTAAATCAAACGAAGCGCCAGCCTTAATTTGATCCTGAATATAAACCGCGCCGATATTAGAAGTAGCGATAATAATACTATTAGTAAAATCAATAGTTCTGCCTGCGCCGTCAGTCAAGCGGCCATCATCCATAACTTGCAAAAATAAATTTAATATATCCGGATGCGCTTTTTCCAATTCATCTAAAAGTATCAAAGAAAACGGAGCTTTGCGCACGGCCTCGGTCAAATAACCTAACACGCTGTTAGGCGAACCAATCATTTTTTCCAGCGACTCTGCCCGCTGATATTCGCTCATATCAATTCTTATCATATAATCCTCGTCGCCAAAATAAACTTGGGCAATGGTTTTAGCTAATTCGGTTTTACCCACGCCGGTCGGACCTAAAAACAAAAAATTGGCGATCGGCCGCTTTTGCTCTCTTAATTCTGTGCGCGCCCGCCTTAAACTTGCCGCCACCATGGTTACGGCTTGGTCTTGGCCAATCATGCGGCTATGTATTTTTTCTTCTAAATTAAGTAAAACTTCGCTTTCTTTCTCAGTAATTTTTGTTAAAGGAATTTTTGTTTTTTGACTAATAATTTCAGCCACATCCTCAACATCAACCAAACTGTTTATGCCTTTACTTTTAGAAACTTTAACCGCGATAGCTTCTAAAATATCAACAGCTTTGGCTGGTAAATATTTATCATTAATATATTTAGCTGATAATTCCACGGCTTTAGCGATGCTGGTGTAAGTAAAATAAACTTTAAACTTGGCTTCGTAAAAACCAATCTTGCTTTCAAGCATTTGAATGGCTAAATTATTATCAGGTTCATCAACTTCCACTTTAGCCATAATATTGCCTAAAGGTTTATTTTCAATATATTTTACATAATTATCCTGGCTCACGCTGGCCAAACAAATAAGGTTATGCCGATTAATAGCGCTAACTAAAACTTCCGACAGCTCTAAGCTTTCTTCATCTCCGGACGTAATACCCATTAAATTTTCAATATTATTAATATATAAAATAATATTACC
>JAHJXD010000092.1 GCA_018827685.1 Patescibacteria group bacterium | reverse complement strand
GAAGTTAAAAGAGTTCAGCCGGCGGTTTAAAGTACAGGTGTATCTTGAGCCGGGAGAGAGCGCAATTACCAACTGCACGGAACTGGTTACCAAAGTCCTGGATATCGTGCGCAATAAAATTGATATCGCGATTGTAGACGCTTCCACCGAGGCGCATATGCTGGATTTATTGATTTACCGGATTGCCGCTAAAATGAATAATAAGGGTGGCAGCGGCCGGTTTAAATACATGGTCGCGGGCTGCTCGTGCCTGGCCGGAGACATATTCGGCACTTACAACTTCAAATCGCGGTTGAAAACAGGCAGTATTATAAGATTTTCCGATGCCGCGGGATATACGATGGTTAAGAAGAACTGGTTTAACGGGCTTAAGATGCCGGCGATTGTGGTGAAAAAACTTGACGGCTCGGTTAAGTTGGTCCGCCGGTTTACGTACAAAGATTTTGTTAGTGATATGGCATGAATCTGAAATACCAAATACCAAATACCAAATACCAAATACTAAATACGGAGGCTTACGAGCATGAAGAAGAACGTGTTGATTTTCGGAGCGGGCGGAGTAGCGCATGTCGCGGCGCATAAGTGCGCCCAGAATAACGACATCCTGGGTGATATCTGTATTGCTTCGCGTACGCAGGCCAAATGCGACGCGATTATCGAAAGCGTAAAAAGAAAAAACCATCTCAAGGATAAGACAAAAAAGCTGTATTCCCGCCAGATCAACGCCCTGGATATACCGGCGACCGTAAAGCTTATAAAGGAAACCAATTCGCAGATAATAATCAACCTCGCCCAGTCGTATGTGAACATGTCTTTACTTGAGGCCTGCGTCCAGACCGGTACCGCGTATATCGATACGGCTATCCATGAGGAACCGGACAAGGTGTGTGAGGACCCGCCCTGGTACGCGAACTACGAATGGAAACGCAAAGACAAATGTAAAGAAAAAGGGATTACCGCGATTTTAGGCGCGGGTTTTGACCCGGGCGTAGTAAACGCGTATTGCGCGCTGGCTGTAAAGCATCATTTCGATAAGATCGATACCATAGATATCATGGACGTCAACGCCGGAAATCACGGTAAATATTTTTCCACCAATTTCGACCCGGAGATAAATTTCCGGGAGTTCAAAAAGGTTTGGACCTGGATTGACCGCAAGTGGGTGACGGAAAAGGTTCACTCCATAAAAATGGAGTATGACTTTCCGGTGGTCGGCAGGCAGCCGGTGTATTTAAACGGGCATGATGAGCTGCATTCGCTATCGAAGAATATCGACGCCAACAGCATTCGTTTCTGGATGGGCTTTAGCGAGCACTATATAAACGTTTTCTCGGTGCTGACTAATTTGGGACTGACCTCCGAGAAGCCGATCAAGACCGCGGAAGGGGTGGAAGTGGTGCCTTTAAAAGTTATTAAAGCTATTCTGCCCGACCCGTTATCGCTCGCGCCCAATTATACGGGCAAGACCTGCATCGGCAATTACGTCAAAGGCGAGAAGAACGGAAAGAAAAAAGAGATCTTCATCTATAACACCTGCGACCACGCCGCATGCTATCGGGAAGTGGAATCGCAGGCGATATGTTTTACCGCGGGCGTGCCGCCGGTAGCGGCGGCCATGCTTATCGCCGGGGGCGACTGGGACGTGAAAATTATGGCGAACGTGGAAGAGCTCAACCCCGACCCGTTTATCGCGTTGCTGGACAAAATCGGGCTGCCGACCGAAATTCAGGAAAAACCGGTTCCGCTGCCGGAGAGCAAACGCGTAAGATAATAAAAGCCGCGAACAGTAATTTAAAAAATTATGGCACGAGACGACCGGGATATAGTATTCGCGTTGTTCGGATTTGGGTTTGGCATCTGGTCTTTCTTTAACGGGTTTAAACGGTTGCGCCGGAAAAGAAGGATTGAAAATGTGCCGACCTCTACCGTGCGCGGCCTGGCGCTGGGGATGGTGGAACTTACGGGAAAAGCAAAAAAGACAAATAATCTCGTAAGCCCCTTAACTAATACCCCCTGTGTGTATTACCGTTATCTTGTCCAAAGGTATGAACGCCGCGGTAAAAGCAGCCAATGGGTGACGGTTGCCCGCGGCGATAGCGTGTTTTCGCCGTTTTGGCTGGATGATGAAACCGGAAAGATTATGGTGTTTCCCAAAGGCGCGGAAGTGATTTTGCCCAAAGACTATGAGTTTACTACCGGCTGGGGCAAGACCTTGCCAAATTGTATAGTTGAGTTCATGCAGCAAAAAGGCATCCGGCATAAGTCTTTGTTCGGCAATCACACGATGCGCTTTCGCGAATGGTATATCTGCCCGGAAGAGACGGTATTTGTCCTGGGTTCGGCCCGGAAGATGTCCAACTTTATGGACGAGCACAAGAATAAATTGATAAAGAAGTTGCAGCAGTTGAAAAATGATCCGGAGCGGATGAAAGAAGTAGATTTAAATCACGACGGGGAAGTAAGCATCGAAGAGTGGGATTTGGCGGTAAAAAAAATAGAAGAGAAGCTG
>JAHJXD010000079.1 GCA_018827685.1 Patescibacteria group bacterium | reverse complement strand
TAGTCTGTCTGCGCCGTCAGTTGGTTAATGTCGTCTGGATGATGCTGAAGCATAAAACTGAATACCGTTTGCCTGTTGTTTGATTAAACAAATTATTTACAAAATCGCTTGACTTTTTCTCATAGCGGATCTCTTCCTTTTCGCCCGCCTGCTGGAAACCCCCAGCGATTTTTTTGGGCGGCGGGACCGAAAGAGGAAAAGAAAGAATAGTCGCCTTTGCCCCACCCAACCCGTGCGCAGGCGACAAAGCGGAACTCCCTTTTTGTTTGCCAAATTTTAATATTTTTGATACCATTGTATTAAGCAAGTTGATATACACTCAATATAAGTAGTGTATTATAATAGTTTATCAAAGTCAAACCAATATGGCAAATACAGTTAGCGAAAATATTCGCAAATTGCGAATCAAAAAAGGAATCTCACAAGATCGCCTCTCAAAAGACGCTGATTTAGCGTTAAATACGGTTGTTAAGATAGAAACAGGCGAAAGTCCCAACCCAACCGTGGACACATTAGAAAAACTAGCCAAAGCCCTCGGCGTGCCGACGGCGAAATTGTTTAAATAAAAATTATGCAAAAAGAAGCCAAAGCCAGAATTAAAATAAATGATTTACTCCAAAATGCTGGTTGGAGATTTTTTGATGATGAAAAAGGCAAAGCAAACATTGTTTTAGAAAATAACGCCAAAATCACAAAACAAGCCATAGATGAATTTGGCAACGATTTTGAAAAAACTAAAAAAGGTTTTATTGATTTTTTACTGCTCGATGAAAAAGGTTTTCCGTTTGTCGTTTTAGAAGCAAAATCGGAAGACAAAGATCCTCTCGACGGCAAAGAACAAGCGCGCCGTTATGCCCAATCGCAAAACGCTCGCTTTATTATTCTTTCAAACGGTAATCTCCATTATTTATGGGATGTAGAGCGCGGTAACCCGACGGTCATCATCACTTTCCCGACTTATGAATCTTTGAAGCATTTTGAATCTTTCAAGCCAAGTTTTACCACTCTTTCAGAGGAAAAAGTTGAAAGCGATTATATTGTCCAAACCCAAAATCCAAATTATCAAAAAGACCCGCGCTGGATTGACGAAACGCAAAGACCGGATTTTATTAAAGAGTTGGATTTAAAATTTTTACGACCCTACCAGCTTTCAGCCGTTCATGCCTTACAGGGATCGGCAAAAAAAGGCAATGACCGCTATCTTTTTGAAATGGCAACCGGCACAGGCAAAACTCTTATTGCTGGCGGAATAATTAAACTATTTTTGAAAAGCGGAAACGCCAAAAGGATTTTGTTTTTAGTTGATCGCTTGGAATTAGAAGATCAAGCGTGGAAAAATTTCGTTCGTTTTCTCAAAAATGATTTTACTTGCGTAATTTACAAAGAAAATAAAGATGATTGGAGAAAAGCGGAAATTGTCGTTTCAACTGTTCAAAGTTTGTCGTTCAACAACAAATATAAAAAGCTTTTTTCGCCGACAGATTTTGACATGATAATTTCAGATGAAGCCCACCGTTCAATCGGCGGAAATAGCCGAGCAGTTTTTGAATATTTTGTCGGGTATAAATTAGGACTTACCGCAACACCGAAAGATTATCTCAAGAATATTGACCCGCAAAAAGTCAGTGAGAAAGACCCTCGCGCTTGGGAACGCCGTCAGCTTTTGGATACATACACAACTTTTGGCTGTCCTTCCGGCGAACCGACTTTTCGATACAGCTTGCTTGACGGCGTGAAAGACGGCTTTCTTGTTAATCCAATTGTTGCCGACGCGAGAACAGAAATCACCACCGAACTTTTATCAGAAAAGGGTTATTCCTTAATGGTAGAAAATGAGGAAGGAATTGAAGAAGAACAAACCTTTTTCCAAAAAGATTTTGAGCGGAAATTTTTCTCCGATAAAACAAATCAGATTTTTTGCAAGACATTTTTAGAAAATGCGATCAAAGACCCGATTAGCGGGGAAATTGGAAAAAGTATTATTTTTTGCGTTAGTCAAAATCACGCTTCAAAAATAACGCAAACCCTAAATCAATTTGCCAGTCAACTTTGGCCCGACAAATATAATTCCGATTTTGCCGTGCAGGTTACTTCAAATATTCCCGACTCGCAACAATTTACTATCAATTACGCAAACAACAATCTAAACGGACAAACAAAATGGTTGGCGGGCTATAAATCAAGCAAGACAAGAGTTTGCGTAACTGTCGGCATGATGACCACCGGCTACGATTGCCAAGATGTGATGAATCTTTGCCTTATGCGCCCGATTTTTTCGCCGACTGATTTTATTCAAATCAAAGGGCGTGGAACGAGAAAATACACTTTTGGCTACAAGGACGCTGACGGCGAAACGGCAAAAATAGAAAAAGACACTTTCAAACTTTTTGATTACTTCGCTAACTGCGAATATTTTGAGGAAAAATACAATTATGATCAGGTTTTGAAACTCCCGATTAAAACCGGAACTGGAATAGGCGGCGGCGAGGGCGTAGATATTGATGAAGTGAATATTTTTAATCCCGACCCGCTCAAAACTTTTTCGGAAAAAGCCGTTGGCATTGCCGGAATGAAAGTTGACTGGAAGTTTTTTGATAAATTTGAATCTGTTGTTAAAAATAATCCGGTTGTTAAACAAAAATATGATCAAGGCGATGTCAAAGGAGCGGAAGAATATGTCAAAACCGAAATTTTTGAAAAACCGGAAGATTATTTCAATTTGGATAAATTGCGAAAATCCGTCAAAGCTGATCGCCGGATTACGCTCAAGGAATTTATTGAAAAAATCTTTGGCGGTATAAACAAATTCAAATCAAAAGACGAATTGCTTGAAGATGAATTTGAAAAGTTTGTCACAATTTATAAGCCGGACAGCAAATATGCGCTTCCAATCAAAAATTATCTTAAAGCGTATATTACAGATTCCGAAATTCGCGACATTATAGAAACTAAAGAATACAGCCGATTTGCCACCAATCCTAAAGTTACGATGAAAGATTTTAGAGAGTTGAACGGCTATCGCGAAGTCGTGCCGGAATATGTCAAAGATTATGTTTCTATTAACGCTTTTATGTAAAGAAAAATATGCTTAATCAAGATACAAAACGAAAAATTGACTCTGCCCGCCAAATTTTGGTCGGCAAGGTGCCGGACCCAAAAGCGCAGGTTGAGCAAATCACCACAGCATTGATTTATAAGTTTATGGACGATATGGATAAAGAAGCGCAGGAGCTTGGCGGAAAAGCGCGCTATTTTACAAATGGCTACGAAAAATATGCGTGGACAAAATTAATGGACACAAGAGTTGGCGGGCAAGATCGTTCGAATCTTTATGTTGAAGCGATAAGCAATTTAAGCCAGAATCCCCATTTGCCACAGCTTTTTAGAGATATTTTTGGCGAAAAATCTTTGCCCCCATACAGAGACGCGCAAACTCTCACACTTTTTTTGAAAGAGATAAACGGATTTGATTTTGAGCATAGCGAAGATTTGGGCGACGCTTATGAATTTTTACTTAATGTTATTGGTACTTCGGGAGAGGCGGGTCAATTTCGCACTCCTCGTCAAATAATTGATTTCATTGTGGCGGCGGTTAATCCCAAAAAAAATGATACGATTTGCGATCCTGCTTGCGGAACTGCTGGCTTTCTGATTTCCGCTTATAAACATATTCTCAAACAACATGACGGCATTGACAATCCGGAAAATAAAGAAAAACCACTCACGCCCGATGAAAAGAAAAGTTTAATGAATCACTTCGTCGGCTATGATATTGATCCGGGTATGGTGAGAATTGCAACAGTTAATATGTATTTACATAGTTTCCCAGAGCCGAAAATTTTTGAATATGACACGCTTACCTATGAGGACAGGTGGGACGAAAGTTTTGATGTCATGCTTGCCAATCCGCCGTTTATGACTCCAAAAGGCGGCATTCGTCCACATAAGCGTTTTAGTATTCAAGCAAATAGGTCAGAAGTGCTTTTTGTTGATTATATTGCTGATCATTTGAATCTGAACGGCAAAGCGGGCGTTATTGTTCCCGAAGGCATTATTTTCAACAATCAAGTTGCTTACAAAAACCTACGGAAAAAACTTGTTGAAAGTTGTTTGATTGCAGTCGTGAGCTTGCCTCAAGGAATTTTTATCAAACCAGGCGGAAAAGGAAATGTAAAAACTGGCGTTTTGATTTTTGATAAAGAGCTGACTAAAAAAACAAAAGATGTTTTATTTGTAAAAATCAGCAATGACGGATTTGATCTTGGCGCGCAAAGGCGTGTAATTGATAAAAATGATCTACCATTGGCATTAGAGATTATCAAAAAATATAAATCCGCCCTGAAAAACGGCAAAGATTTTACATTGGGTAAAAATGAAAAAGAAATTGCTCATATTGTCGCCAAAGAAAAGATCGCTGAAACTGGCGATTATAATTTAACAGGTGAAAGATACAAAGAAGTTATTGAGTTGGTGAATTTAAAATGGCCAATGGTAGAGTTGGGCGAAGTTTGCGAAATTATAAATGGGTATGCGTTCAAAAGTGAAAATTATGTAAAAAGCGGAGTTCGCGTAATCAGAATTACAAATGTTCAAAACGGTAAAATAGTTGATGACAATCAAAAATTTTACCCAATAGATACGAAGGAGCCAATTGAAAAATATAAACTTGTAGAAAATGACTTACTTCTTTCATTAACTGGAAATGTTGGGCGTGTTGGCCTTTTGCCAAAAGAATTTTTGCCAGCAGGGTTAAATCAGCGCGTTGCTTGTTTACGAGTCACAGAAGACAAAATAAATAGCAAATTTTTATATTATATTTTGAATAGGATAAAGTTTGAGCAGGAATGTATGAAATCGGCGGGAGGTATAGCTCAAAAAAACTTAAGTACGGTTTGGTTGTCAAAATATAAAATTCCGCTTCCACCAATTGAAGTTCAAAAAGAAATCGTTGAGCAGATTGAGGTCAAACAAAACGCCATAGACCACGCCAAGGCGATTATCCAAAATCTAGAGAGAGAGAGACGCTATTTTGGCCAATCTCTTAGAAAATTAGAAGGCGTTGAGTGGGTAGAATTAGAAAGTATTTGCAGTTTAGAATATGGCTTCACCGATACGGCAAAAGACGCGGGAAATGCTAGATTTGTAAGAATTACTGACATTGATGATAATGGAAAACTTAAAACAAAAGACCAAAAATATATCAATTTAACCAATGAAGCAAAAAAATATTTATTGAAAAAAGACGATTTGATAGTTGCGAGAACAGGGGCAACATACGGAAAAACAGCAATTTTTGAAGAATCTTATCCCGCAGTTTTTGCTTCATATTTGATTAAGTTAGATTTTAAAAAAGAGAAAATTCTCCCCGATTTTTACTGGCTATTTTCCCAAACTGATGAATACTGGAATCAAGCGAAAAAATTGATGACTGGTGGTGGACAACAACAATTCAACGCCAACGCAATTAAAAAAATAGTCGTTCCATTAGTTCCGCTTGATGTTCAAAAGCAATTTATTGCTGAGGCGAAAAAAGAACAGCAAATAATCAACGCAAACACGCAATTGATTGAAATATACGAGCAAAAAATTTCTGATGTATTAAGTGAAATATAAAGCATAAAATAGGAAAAATGGCATTATGCGTGTCAAATCATTTAATCATGACACCAAAACCTCTTTTTTATCCATCCTGGAAAATGACACTAAAGAAGGGTTCAATTTGTTAGTTGAATTAATGTTTTCTCGACCTTTTTTCTGTTGATAAATTTTGTAAAGATTATC
>JAHJXD010000078.1 GCA_018827685.1 Patescibacteria group bacterium | reverse complement strand
GGGGTTGCTGGCGTACTCGCCAGTGCATGGGGCTTTATCCGAGCGTACGATTTTGGTCAGAGATACCACGCGCTCCGCGCGTGCGATTAGTCGGGATTGCTTTCAAAATAAGTTCGAATTTTGTACAATAGACACCGCCAATTTTCTTTTTTCGATGAAAACGTGTCAAAATGATACTATAAATGATACTATAAATGATACTATAAAATTGAAGTGTTAGTAATTATTAACAGGATAGGATAAAGATATTTTGTGTAGAATTTAAATTATGGTATAATACAATATATGGAAACGCGAACCCAATATTTTAATTTACAAAAATTAAAAACAATAAAACAATAAAACAATAAAACAATGAAACATTAAAACAATTTAATCTTTAATCTTAAATCTTAAACCCTAACCTAATTATTTTGAATAAAATTTTAATAACTTTCAAATGATAAAATTTCAAAAAATTAACCAGAATAACTATACGTATATTGATGGAGCAAATTTGTATAACGGTATTAATGATGCTGGGTGGACGCTTGATTATGCGCGATTTAGAGTGTGGTTAACTGAAAAATATGGTGTAAAAAAAGCATACATTTTTATTGGATTAATACCAAAATACAATAAGCTTTATACATATTTACAAGAATCAGGTTTTACACTTATGCTAAAATTTCCTATATTAGTGTTCAACGTTCAATATTAAAATTTGCCCAAAATGAAAAAGCCCCCGATAGAGACAAAACTCCATAAGGGTCTTTTCCGTAGTGTATTAATTATATGTTATCAAACCTACATAAATATGTCAATCAATAGAGGTGTGGAAAAAGAGACTCTTCACAAAATTGTGTTTGATGTTAGTTACTAACAATAGTATGTGTCATCCCGAGCGAAGCCGACTCAATTATAAATTTTTTATGCGAAGATGGTGGAATTAAAATTATGATAAATTTTAAATTTTTTAAATCAATTATTTTTTTATGTTTAGCCTTAATACTTTTGATTACCGGGCTTTATTTTAATATCAAGATTGAAAAAGCAAGAGAGGCTAATTTTGAAAAACAACTAATAGAATATCAAGCTACTTTAGTTATGTCAGAAAAGACTGCGTCAATAACAGAGTATTTAACTTTTCTTCCATTGTTAGGGATAGTTCTTGGATTTGTTTTTCTTCAGTTAGCTTATTTTCAGGAAAGAGGAATAACCAAACCTTTAAAAGAAAATATTGCTAAACAAAAAGAAATAGAAAAAAAATTAAAGGAGAAAACTATAAATCTTGACACAGTTATTAAACAATTAGAAACAACAAATCAGCAATTAATTGTATCGCAGAAAAATTTGCAGAATAAACTTTTAGAACTTGAGCGATTTAATAAAGTTGCTGTTGGACGGGAGTTAAATATGGTAGAATTAAAAAAGGAAATCGCGCGTCTGAACAATAATAGGGCGTAGTATTAAGTATTAAGAGCTCTACAGCTCTACAGCTTTATTGTTTTATTGCTTTATTGCTTTATTGTTTTACAGCTTTACAGCTTTACAGCTTTTATGACTGATAAAAAGAAAATTTTACTAGTTGAAGATGATCAATATATTGTTCGCGCGTATAAAGACGGACTTATGCGCGCTGGTTTTGAAGTGCTTATCGCTTCTGACGGCAACGAAGCATTGGAAAAAATTAAAAAAGATCTGCCAGATTTGATTTTGTTGGACTTGATAATGCCGGTTAAAAACGGATTTGAGGTGTTAGAGGAACTAAAAATGAATGGTGAAACAAAAAAAATTCCAGTAGCGATTCTTTCTAATCTTGGCCAAGATTCTGATATAAAAAAAGGCAAAGCGCTTGGCGCAATAGATTATTTGATTAAATCAAATTTTTCAATGAAAGAAGTTGTGGAAAAAGTGAAATTTTATATAGCTGTAAAGCTGTAAAGCTGTATGCAATTAACAACAGAAAAACTTAAAGAATTATTGGTCGGCCCCGGACATATCTCGGAGGCTGATTTTATATTGGCGGCAAAAGAAGCGGAAAAGAGCAAGATTCCTTTGGAACGCCTTATGGTGGAAAAAGGACTTATTACAGACGAGCATCTTGGTAAAACTATTGCCGCCCGACTTGTCACTTTTCAGGAGATAAGATAAAATAAAATTTTTGCAGCCGACTAAAAACTACATTAGTATTTTAACCTTTGTAGCATTTTTTATAAAGTCACCGTATTTATCCTTATCAATTGGTGTATTGAGCTTATATTCTTCCAACTCAAAACCTAAAGACATGCCTTTTTCTGATTTATATTTTCTAATCTCGTCAATAGCAGTTATCGCCTGCGAAAAATCAGAAATGTCTTTATCTTTTTTGATTGTTATTTCAGTCGGCCAATCCGAGAGATGAATACTTTTCTCGCCATCAGAATTTTTGTAGATAAGATTGTATAGCTCCTCGGTAATAAATGGCATGATTGGCGCATACATTTTTAAGATAGCGAGAAATATTTTTGTAAGTGTATATCTTGCTGCTTTTTTTGATTTATTATCGCTTGCTGCCAAACGGTATTTTATAAATTCTAAGTAGTAATCGGTAAATTTTGACCAAAATAATTGATCAATTTCATCTTTCGCTTTGGCATATGAGTAATTATCAAATGCCATACTTACGTTTTTTAATGACTGGTTTAACTCTTGAACAATCCAGCAATCAGCAAATTCCAAATCTTCAGATACTTTTGTCAATTTAAAATCTTCCAAACTCATCAGAATCAACCTTGCCACATTCCAGAGCTTGATTGTTGTTTTCTTTCCCTTTTTAATTTCTTGAATGTTAAAGCGAAGATTTTGTCCAAGAGTTGCTCCCGTAGCCCAATAACGAATGGCGTCAGCCCCATACTCCTCAAGAAGTTTTTCAGAGGGAATATAATTACCCAAACGTTTTGAGATTTTTCTGCCATGTTCGTCAAGACCATGTCCAGAAATCATTACATCTCTAAATGGCAAATTATTGAAGTGATAATGGCTTTTAACAATTGTGTAGAAATCCCAAGTCCTGATAATTTCAAAAGCGTTTGGACGTAATGTTGCTGGAAAAAGTTTTATTTTTGTTTTTTCGTCGGCAATAAGTTCTCTAATTATCAAGGGCGTGACAGATGATGTTGCCCATGTATCCATAACATCATTTTCAGGAACAATTTCTTTGTGCCCGCACTTTAGGCAGGATGAAACTGGCGGTTTATCTTCCATTGGATTAACCGGTAACATTTCCTCGCTTGCAAAAATTGGTTCAGAACAATTTTTGCAATACCACACAGGGAAAGGAACGCCATAATAACGTTGTCGAGAAATGCACCAATCCCACTTAATTGAATTTACCCAAAGATCGTAATCCTGTTGTCTTGTTTTTGGATACCAATTAAGTTTTTTTCCGTATTCTAACCATTTATCTTTAAAGTCAGCTATTTTGATAAACCACTGTTTACTTAAAATAAATTCAACTGGAACACCGCATCGTTCATGGACGTTGAGCGTGTGAGAAATATCTTCTTGTTTTATCAAGAATCCATTTTTTTGCAGGTCGGAAATTATTTTCGCCCTTGCTTCTTCAATTTTTAATCCTTGATATTTTCCGCCAAGTTCATTGAGTCGTCCGTCTTCACGAATTAATGCCCTGGTGGCAAGCTTATCTGTTTGCCACTTTTCTAAATCTTCTTTGTCGCCCCATGTACAAACCATCATCAAGCCAGTGCCAAATTCAATATCTACTTTTTCGCTCGAAAGAATCGGCACTTCATAATCAAACAAAGGGACAACTGCTTTTTTACCGATAAAATGTTTGTATCGTTTATCATTGGGATTTACATAAAGAGCAACACAGGCGGGAAGCAATTCAGGACGAGAAGTCGCAATAGTTAATTGTTCACTGCCGCTCGAACAGACGATATGATTTATTTTTGAATCATCCTCGACGTCCTCTAAATCCGCTTGCGCTATCGCAGTTTTACATGAAGGACACCACAGCACAGGAGCTTCGCTCCTATATAAGGCGCCTTTTTTGTATAAATCCAGCAAAGACCACTGGGAAATTTTTGTCGCCAGCGGACCTATTGTGCTATATGTTTTTGTCCAATCGACAGAAATTCCAAGACTATCCCAAAGATTTTTATAAGTTTGCGCTCCGATTTCCGTTTCTTTAAGACAAATTTTAATAAAATCCGATCTGGTAATTTTTGATTTATCAATTTTATATTTTTTCTCAACAAACCTTTCCGTGGGCAAGCCATTATCATCAAAACCCATTGGATAAAAGACATTAAAACCACACATACGTTTGTAACGTACAATAAATTCTGCTTGCGCATATGACATAATATGCCCAGCGTGCAGATGATCAGCAGACACATACGGCGGTGGTGTATCTACAATATAAAGCGGCGTATTGTCGTTGTTTTTAAATTGGAAAGTTTTTTCTTTTTTCCAAATGTCTCTCCATTTTTTTTCAGCAACAGCACGATCATATTGTTTTGGCAGTGGTTCGGTATTCATAAAATTTTATTTCATGGGACAGATTCGGCCACAGTCCCGATATATTAATTTACTCATACGTTTTAGTCTTGATGCAGGCCATGAACGTTTTTCTTTTTTGCCACGCTAACGGACATCGGAGTACCTAAAAAACCGTAAGTTTCGCGCAGACGATTTTCAATAAAGCGTAAATAGGAAAAGTGCAGATCTTCTTTAGCGCCTATTTTCATTTCAAATTTTGGCGGATTGGCTTGGGTTTGCGTAAATTCTCTAATTCTTGGATGCCTAACGCCTTTACCTTTGGCTGGTCGATGAATTTTAACAATACGCGCGAGAAAATGCGCCAGCTGAGAATCACTAAGCTGTAATTTTCTTTCTTTAGCGATTTGTATGACTAAGCATAAAATTTTTTTTATTTTTTCTCCTGTTAAAGCCGAAGTAAATTGGATAGGCGCGAAGCGAGCAAAAGGCAGTTTGCCGTAAAGATCATTAGTGTATTTTTTTGTGTCCCGTTTTTTGACTTTATCCCATTTATTGGCAATAAAAATAAAACTTTTTTGAACTTCAACGATTTTCTCAATTAATTTAGCGTCTTGGCGGGTAATGTCCTGGCTAATATCAACTGTCATTAAGGCAATATCGCTTTTAGATAAGGCGTTTAATGATTTAGCAATACCGAATTTTTCTAATCCTTTGGTTTTTGCGCCATTTTTACTTATGCCAGCCGTGTCAATTAATAATATGGGTTGGTCCTGATAAATTATTTTTGTATGTTGCGGTTCGCGTGTGGTATGCGGCTCTGGGCTGACGATCACTCGTTCATAGCCTAGTATAGAATTTAGTAAACTTGATTTTCCAACATTGGGTTTACCAATAATACAAACTCGTATCTGGTCGCTCGTAACTTGTAACTCTTTTTCAGCCTCATCCGTATTTGAGTTGCGAGTTGCGAGTTGCGAGTTATGGGTTGCGAGCTTTTCAACTATAACATCAAGCAAATCTCCAGTGCCAGAGCCATTAGCCGCGGAAACCGGGTAAAGTTGGCCAAGCGATAATTTATAGAATTCAGAAATTTTTAAACGATCTTTCGGAGCATCAACTTTGTTAACTGTTAGAAGAACTTTATTGGCGTTAACATTTTTTTTAATTAAAAGCGCCATCTGTTTATCTTGGGGCAGTAATCCGGCTTTATTATCAACTAAAAATATAACTAAATCGGCTTGCTTTAAATATTGGCTGGCTTGCCTTTGTACCTGATCGGCAATATTGTCTGCATTAGAAGCTTTTTTAGTTAAATGTTTTAAATCAATAATGCCTCCTGTATCCACAATTTCAAAACTTCGTCCGCACCAATCAACCTGGCCCATATTGCTATCGCGAGTGGTGCCGGCGATATTGGAAATTAGAGCTTGATGTTTTTCGGTTAAGCAATTAAATAAAGTTGATTTACCAACATTGGCCCGGCCAAAAATAACGATTAGAGGAAGAGGCTTGTCATTGTCTTTTGTGTCTGTCATAGGTAAAATTTATTGTTCTGTATTAGCTGTACCGGAACGGGTTTCGTCTGCTTCTTGACCGAGCATTAAGATGAAATCAGGCTGTATTGGATTGGTTTGGCCTGACAGTTCTTTGTCTATATCATTTATTAACCATTGAGGCATACCTAAAGCGACATTAGCGTTGGTTCTATTTTTTAAAATCGTTAAAGCTTGAATTTTTTTACCATAGGTTAAATCATAAATAACCGATTTTTCAAAATTTTGTCGGCTGGTGTTTCCGATGCGTACTATGTCAAAACCATACTTTTCTAAGTCTAAAGCCGCTTTGCTGGCCAATCCGTTTATCCAAGTGCCGTTTCTGATTTCAACAGTGGCTTTTTCCTCTTCCACTTTTTCTTTATCGGTCGCGGGCGCATTAAT
>JAHJXD010000077.1 GCA_018827685.1 Patescibacteria group bacterium | reverse complement strand
CTTAATCTGAAGTTTATCACAAAAACGAAGTTTTTGGGAGAAATTTCAGATAAGCGCTGTTATGCGAAGCTTCGCTGAGCAGAACGGCGCTGATAAGCGCGGACGTTATACAAAATGAGCGAAGCGAAATTTTGCATAACTCGTTATTATGCAAACTCTCTGCTTGATAATGTGTAAAAATTTGTGTGTTATGCAAACTTATGGTATTATTCAAGCAAACAGTTATTTAATATTTTTATAATAACAAAAAAAATATGGATAAGCAAGGTCAATATCTACTTAAAGAAATGGGGGATATGTTAAAATTAAGAAATTATAGTTCCAAAACTATAAAAAGTTATTTATTTTATGTACGCGATTTTTTGTTATTTGCAAAAGAAAAAAATATTCCAAACAAAGATGAGGCAATAAAACAATTTTTATTAAATAAACAGCAAAAAGCGCAGTCATCGCAGACTATTAATTTAGCGCTTAATGCGATTAAATTTTTTTATAGAGAAGTTATAAAAACACAAGCTAAAATTGATTTAAAATTTGCGAAAAGAAATAAACGATTGCCAGTTGTTTTGTCGCGATTAGAAATTGAAAAAATAATTCATAATATCAGCAACATTAAACATCGTCTTGCTATTTCCTTGGCATATGGCGCTGGTTTGCGCGTAAGCGAAATCGCGAACATGCGCGTTAAAGATATAAATATTGAGGAATTGACTATTCACATCAAAGAAGCAAAAGGCAAAAAAGATCGTCTTACAGTATTTCCAGAAAAAATAAGTGCTGATATTAAAAATCTTATAGCAGGCAAACAAGGGAATGATTTTGTTTTTGAAAGCAATAGGGGAGGGAAGTTGACAACAACGTCATTTCAAAAAATTTTCCAAAAAACATTTCTTAAATCCAATATTCAAAAAGACGCTACATTTCATTCCTTGCGCCATAGTTTTGCAACTCATCTATTGGAAAATGGAGTTGATGTTAGATATGTGCAAGAACTTTTAGGGCATCAAAATATTAGAACAACCCAAATTTATACTCATGTCACTAATCCAAGTTTAAAAAATATAAAAAGTCCATTATAATAAATAGGGGAGAGGGGAATAAAGTTTTTGAGATTCTTGGGATAAATAATTAATTGATAAAAAAACATGGCTATGGAAATAAAAGATATTAATAATAAATTTGATTGGGAGGCATTTAAAAATAAAGATGCTTCTGGCACTTTTTTACAATCGTGGGCATGGGGGGAATTTCAAAAACAGATGGACAATAAAATCTGGCGCTTAGGAGTATTTGATGATAATAAACTAGCCGCCACTGCTTTAGTGTCAAAAATTATAGCTAAGCGGGGCACTTTTCTTTTAATTCAGCATGGACCAAGTATAATTTTCAATTTTCAATTTTCAATTTTAAAACAAGAAGTTTTGAAAGCATTATTAAAAAAACTTAAAAAGATCGCTCGAGAGGAAGGAGCAAGTTTTATTCGGATTAGTCCGCTTTGGCCGAAGAATGAAGAGAATAAAGCAATTTTTAAAAAATTAGATTTTAGAGAAGCGCCAATGCATGCCAATGCTTATGAAGCAACATGGAAATTAGATATTGCTTTGCCAGAAGAAGAGCTTTTAAAAAATATGAGAAAGACTACTCGTTATTTAATTCGCCAAGCTTTAAAAAATCAAAATATTTTTATTGAAAAAAGCGAAAAATTATCTGACATAGAAGAATATCAAAAATTAAATAAATTAGTTGCTAAAAAACAATGTTTTACGCCATTTTCTTCTGATTATATAAAAAATGAATTTGAAGTTTTTCTAAAAGACTTGAGTGTTTTATGTATTTTAGGCAAATATAAAGGAGAGTTAGCGGCAGGAGCTTTGATTATTTTTTGGTCTAACATAGCATTTTATCATCAAGCGGCTTCTGACTCTAAATATTCTAAACTTTCTATCCCTTATTTAATCGCTTGGGAAGCTATAAAAGAAGCTAAAAAAAGAAATTGTATTTTATTTGATTTTTGGGGATTTATTGACCCAAAATTAGAGCCAAGACATCCTTGGGCCGGGCCGACTCTTTTTAAAATGGGTTTTGGCGGCAAAGCTTTTGAATACATAAAAACTCAAGACTATCCGCTTTCAAAAAAATATTGGCTTAATTATTTAGTAGAAAAAGCAATAAAAATTAAACGCGGTTATTAAAAAATATTTATGCTATTTAGTTATTGTGTAAAAATATTATTTTTCAGCGTAGATCAGCGTAATTATCAGCGTTTGATCAGCGGAAACTTGGCTTAAAGTATGAATTTTATAAATCACCAAAATTGTGGACAAATAATTTTTACACAGAAACTAT
>JAHJXD010000076.1 GCA_018827685.1 Patescibacteria group bacterium | reverse complement strand
TTGTTTAAATTCCTTTTTTCTTTCGCTTTGGTTTGGGCAATAAAGTCTTTAATTTATAAATTAAATTCGGCAGAACGAGCGTGAAAGTTCGCTGAAATTTTTTTTGGGGAGCCAGTAAGGAAAAGTCAACGATTTGTAGGTCGCCTCGCTTCGCTCGGCGACCAAATCGTAGGGAATTTTGGGCGAAAAAATCAATTGGCGGTTTTGTAAAATGTGGTTCGAGCCGATATTTTTAAGAAATGTTGTCATTTCTGAATAATTTTCAGAGTTGAGTAGTTTTTCAGCATAATTCAGCTTCAAAACAAATTCCCGAGCCGGTTCGAGCCAAGACAATCCTTTTTGTTCAAAATCCTTAATTTTCTCTTGCAGTTCTAACTTCCGAGTTAGGATTTTTTGTTTCCGGGCAGTATATTCTTCAGTAGAGATAACTTCGTTCAAATAAACATCCATCAGTTTTTCTAATTGTTTTTCTATTTGCGAAAATTCTTCTTTGAGATTTTGAACCGTGGCTTTTGCTTGTTCTTTGGCTCGCAATTCATCTTTTTCAAGCTCGGCCAAAACTTTCTTTGTGTCTTGGCTCGACAAAGAAACTTTTTGAAGAAAATTTTTAATTTGCTCAATTAAATTTTCTTCTCTTAAATAATGTTTTTCTTGGCAAAGCCCTTTCTTTTTTGTGCAACGGTAATAATTATGACCTTTTTGTATTTCGGCGGTTATAGAGGCGCCACAAGAAGCACATCTCATTAGGCCAAGAAAAACGAAATCGTGTTTTTTAATTTCTTGGGTTCTGCCTCGTTGTTCCAATATTTCCTGGACTCTGTCAAAAAGTTTTTTTGAAATTAACGGCTCGTGAACTCCCTCAAAAATTTCCCCATTGTATTTCATTAAGCCAATGTAGAAAATATTTTGTAGAATTATCGGGATATTACTAGTTGAAATATCTTTACCTAGATTTCCTTTCAGATTGTGTTCTTTGCACCAATTTGCGAGAGAATTAAATACATGCTTCCCAGTAGCGTAAAGTTCAAAAAGTTTTCTTACTTTTGGTGCTTTCTCTGGGTCAATATCAATCATTTTAGTTTTTAGATTGTTGAGATAGCCAACCGACGCCCAGCCAGGCCAGACACCGTTTCTGATTTTTTGTCTTAAACCTCTTTTTGTATTCTCTCGCAAATTATCTACAAAATATTTTGATTGGCCAAAAGCAATATTAAGCATAAATAAACCCTGTGGCGTTGGCTCAAACCAAAAAGTGGGAAATTTTAAAGATTTTATCAGGCCGCGATCTACAAAGTGAATAATTTTGCCTCCGTCCACAGAGTTTCTCGCCAATCTATCCGGATGCCACGCAATGATTCCGTCCGCTTTGCCTTTTTCGAGCAATGACAACATTTCTACGAATTTCATTCGCCCGGGTTCTTTGGCAGTTTTTGCCTCGCACAGCGAGGCGACAATTTCAAGTTTTTCTTTGGCGGCAAATTCTCGCAACTCTGCGAGTTGCGATTCAATTGAAAGGACCTGTCGGTCATCATCTTCAGTTGATTTGCGAACATAGATAATGTATTTCATATTTTTGATAAAAATTTTCTTTTACTTTTAATTTTATTAAAAACAAAACCGCCAATTGATTTTTTCGCCCAAAATTCCCTACGATTTGGTCGCCGAGCGAAGCGAGGCGAACCTTGGAAACTTGCAATTTCCTGTTTGGTGGGCTATTCTTAAAATAGTTCGGACGCATTTCGCCGCTTGTGGCGGCGAGAGTCTGGCCAAAAATTCCGAACCGAAATCCTGAACTTAAAAACTGCCAAAGAACCTGATAAAAATATCGGCTCGAATTGCATTTTAATTTTGGGAAAAGAAAATTTTTTCATAAAAATTGCACATTAACAAAAAGGAGGGACGATATATGAATCAAATAATGCAATACAAGAAAATCACCGAAGGCAAAACTAAAATTATCTGGGCAATTCCTGGTACGGATGAGGTCTTGATTGAAAGTAAAGACGACATTACAGCCGGAGACGGGGCCAAGCGCAACCTTATTGAAGGCAAGGGTTGTTTCTCTACCGAAACTACTTGTAACTGCTTTCGCCTACTCAATGTGGCGGGAATGCCGACTCACTTTGTCAGGCGAGTAAATGGGAGAACTTTTCGCGCTCGTCGATTGCAGATGATTCCTATTGAACTGGTGGCACGGCGGATCGCTACAGGTTCTTTTCTTAACCGTCATCCTGATATCCAAGAGGGGATTGTTTTTGATGAGCTAGAAGTCGAGTTCTTTCTTAAAGACGATGATAGACACGATCCACTAATGGGCTATAGCGAGAGTGATGGATTTTGGTATCTTTGGAATGCCAAAACTCCACTTTCTTCCGATCCCATTGATAAGTTAGATTCAGTATCAATTATGGAAGGCCAGATCCTAGATGGTAAAGTTGTTGCAGAACTCGAAGCTATCAGCCGGCGAGTTTTTCTGATTTTTGAGAAAGCCTGGGCCCGGCAGGATGTCACTTTGGTAGACCTAAAGATTGAGTGCGGATATGCTGCCGACGGCACACTCCTCGTAGGAGATGTTATTGACAATGACTCCTGGCGTATCTGGCCTAGTGGAGACAAATCTCAAATGAAAGACAAACAGGTCTATCGTAATTTGGAGCACACAACTCCCGAGGCGCTGGATGCTGTCAAAAAAAATTATGCATGGGTAGCGGAGGCAACAGCTAAATTTCTTGCTTAGTTATTTGACCAACAATTAGTTTGTTTAAGGGGTATCTACTTCTAGAACGGTCGGAGAGGGGTACCCCTTTTTTCTTAAACTTTGAAAAAGAATTTGCCGCCAAAGAAAAACTTGAAATTGTCAAAGAACACGGCGAGCCCGCTTGCGGCGGGCGAGCCGCAAATTATGGGGGCTTTTTTTCGCCACCGCAGGCGGCGAAAAATGTTCGAACTATTTTAAGTATACGGAGCCAATAAATACGAAACGTAGGGGCAATTCATGAATTGCCCCTACTTGTTGCGTGGGGCTTTCTACGGGGCATGCTTTTATGTTCGTTCTACCGAATTTAATTTATAAATTAAAGACTTGCCACTTGCCCGTCCGAAGCCGAAAGGCGAAGCAGGGTTTTTCTGCCCCGCCGTGTTTTTTTGTATTTCGCTTAGCGAAATGCGCCATCAAACGTTTTTACTCTTGGTTCACCGCTCCAGTTCTGTCACCGCTCCAGTTCGTGCAACATTTATCTTAAAGTAATAATAATAACTAGCCACGAATTCGAATTGACTTTTGATGTTAATTTGTTATTATTATAAGCATATGGGCGTTTATAGCGAATATTTAGACAAACAACTTAGTTTTCAGGACTTAACAAAAGAGCGGAAAGGTCAGCTTAAAAAAATTTCTGAGCTTAGGGGCAACAGAGATGTTTTGGTGTATGCCGCAGACCTTAATAAAAGAGTTGATGCTGTTTCGATTAATTATGCCGATTTAATACCGGTTAGTGATCAATTATCAAATTTAAGTGGTGATAAAATAGATTTCATAATTGAAACTCCCGGAGGCGCTGGTGAAGTAGCGGAAGATATTGTGAGGTTATTACATGATAAATATAAAGAAGTTGGAATTATAATACCGGGCTGGGCTAAGAGTGCAGGAACTATTATCGCGATGTCTGGTGATGAAATATTGATGGGTGAACTTTCTGCGCTGGGTCCAATTGACGCACAATTAAATTGGCAGGGGAAACATTTTTCAGCCCATGCGCTTTTGGAAGGATTTAAGAAAATCAAGAAAGAGATTGAGGAAACAGGAGTTTTAAACAAGGCGTATATACCAATTTTACAAGGCATATCGCCCGGTGAAATAGAGAACGCAGACAATGCATTGAAATTTGCAGCAGAGCTTGTAAAAAAGTGGTTAGTCCAATATAAGTTCAAGAATTGGAATATTCACTCAAGCAATCAACAACCCGTTACTCAACAAGAAAAAGAAAATAGGGCTGATGAAATCGCAAAAAAATTATGCGATCATAGTTTCTGGAAAACTCACGGGCGATCTATAAAAATAAAAGATTTTAGAGAAATGAAAGTTAAGATAACAGATTATAGAGAAAACAAAGAATTAAATGAAGCTATAACAAGATATTATACTCTTCTGCAGATGACTTTCGCGACAAATATTTACAAAATATTTGAAACAAAAGATTCACAAATTTATCGTTCCTTAATACCAAGCATGCCAAGGCAAAATGAAATAAATCCAACAAATGTGAATAATGTAATTATTGATTTTGAATGTTCTAATTGCAAACATCATTCTAAAATTCAAGCTAATTTGAATCAGAAACAACCAATTCAAACTGGCGGTACCGAATTTCCAAAAGATAACAAATTCAAATGTCCTAATTGTCAAACTGAAAATGACCTCTCTGAATTAAGGAGAGCGATTGAGGCACAAACCAAAAAAACAATAGTATAATTTTTATATGCCAAATAATTTTAAAATTATTTACAAAAAATTAGAAGAGGCAAAATCATCCTCTCAACTGAGCGATGATATTTTAGTTGTTAATAAGAACGAAGCAACTTTATCGGAAATAGATGAAATTAATGAATTAAGAAAAATGATTTTAGAGGTCAATGATCCGGATCCACATACTTATACTTCCTCATAAAAATACCAAAACATCAGCGTGCGTGTTAAGGCGGCGCGCTGGCGGATAGCCAGCACGAAAAAATACGGCGGGGCAGAAAAACCCTGCTTCGCCTTTCGGCTTCGGACGGGCAAGCGGCTTATAAAAAAATTGCCGACGGCTTAATTAATAGCAAGGCAATACAAATAATTAAAAAAATAAAAGACAATTATGCCCACATTATTAGCTATAGTAATTTCAACCTTTATTATCACTTTATGCGTTTGGGTCGCTGTTTTATTCATGTTTTTTAAAAAGGAGTTTTTAGGTAAAATTGTAAAATTTTTAGTAGCCTTGTCTGCCGGCACCTTGATGGGTGGAGCTTTTTTACATCTAATGCCGGAAGCAGCCGAGAAGATTAATGTAAATGCATTATTCGGAATTTTTATAATTTCTTTTGCCGGATTTTTTCTAATTGAGAAATTGCTTTTTTGGCGGCATTGCCATAAAGAAAATTGTTCGATACATTCATTCGGCTATATGAATTTAGTGGGTGATGGAATTCATAATTTTATTGACGGATTAGCAATCGCAGGCGCCTTCATGGTTGATGCTCATTTAGGCCTGGCGACAACTTTAGCCATAGCGGCGCATGAGATTCCCCAAGAGATAGGCGATTTTGGAGTCCTTATCCATGCCGGCTTCAAATATAAAGGCGCTTTAGTTATTAATTATTTAGTCGCGTTAACTGTTGTTTTAGGAGGTATTGCCGGCTATTTCTTTTTTTCATTTTTAAATAACATTCTTCCGTTCATTTTGCCTATTGCCGCTGGCGGTTTTGTTTACATTGCCGCATCGGATCTTATTCCGGAAATAAGAGGAGAGAAAGATGCAAGAAAATCAGCGGCAACCTACTTGGTTTTTATTTTAGGAATATTTTTTATGTTTATAATAAAATTTTTAGATCATTAATGGGACTGTGGCCGAATGCTCTTTCGGATAGAAATTTCCAAATTTCTGTAAAAAAAGATGACTTCAAGGATTCACACTCCTTGAAATTGTCAAATTTTAAGGAATTTGATATTCAGTTCGTCACCGATCAAGGCGTCAGATATGTGATTGAGAATACTCGGGGCAGGGGCGTGCCCAGACAGGCTTTGGGCGATAATCCTGACCGAGTGTTGATTTCTGATTTCTACGCCGCCTACAAAATATGCTGATTTATTGAACAGGGTAATAATTAGTCGCAGTTTAATCTGATGATATTTTTTCTACTGTATAAGTTTCAATCTCTACTTCTCTAGTCCACTCGTCAGGATCTAATCCAGCTTTAAGGCAAAGGTTGGACAAAAATTGTTTTGCGTTTGGCAGTTCATTCCAAACCTGTGGCAAAAATGTTGCCATCCTCCCGTTATGTTTCAAAATTACTCCTGGTTTATTTCTTTTTAAATTTTTAATTAATGAATGCAAAGATTCATATTTCAATTTTTTACTAGAACTAAGCACCGAAATTTCAATATCAATTTTTTCAAATTCGCTTTTCGTAAGCGGCGCGAATCTAGGATCTAAAAAAGCCGCGGCGCGGGCATTTTCAATTACATCATCGCAAAGCGCTTGCGCAGCAACAAGATGACCTATGCATCCGCGTAACTTGCCGTTGTTTTTAAGCGTTACAAACGTGCCGCGTTTTTGTTTTAAAGCATTAGAAATTTTTGTAGTGTCAACTTTAAATATGCTATTTTCAAGTTTTGATTTAATTGCTTCACGCGCAAGATTTAATAAATTTAGTTTGTCTTTATTTTCCATAAATTAAAATTTTCAAAAATTAAACAAAACGTTTCGCGCACTTTACCGCGATCCTCAGTTGATCCTACTTCTGGAAGAAGAATAGGAGCGTGAGGCGAAATAACTGCAATTTTTATCATAATGTGGTTGCAAAATTAAACTTATAGACATCGTATTAAGAAACCGTGCTAAAATTTTCTAATCGCAGCGATTGCATCTGAACATAAAATTAAAAATTCTATTTGCGCGAAGTCATAATGTTTTATCTATAAGATTAATTTGATATCCGCATTTGCAATATTTTTCATTTTTAAGATGATTTTCTATATTATAGCCCAATCGTTTAATCACGATCGCGGAGCATTTTGGGCAATAGGTATTTTCTAATCCTTCTGTCAGGACATTGCCAACATAGACATAACGCAATCCTATATCACGGCCGATTTGATAAATTTTTTTCAACTGGCTGACTGAAGTTTCTGGAATATGTTGTAATTTCCAAGATATTTTGCCAGAAAAAGAATTAATATGCCATGGCACATCAGCGCCTAGTTCTTGCTTAATAAATTTTGCTAGCTGTTTAAGCATGTTTTCATTATCCGATATAGTTGGGATAATTAATGTAGTAATTTCAAGATGAATCTTTTTTTTCTTGACTCTACGGCAATTTTCCAAGACTGGATCAAGGCGAGCTCCGCAATTTTGACGGTAAAATTTATCGGAAAATGATTTAATGTCAATATTAATAGCATCAAGATAAGGCGAAATTGCGTTAAACGTTTCTTTTGTCATAAAACCATTTGAAACCCAAATATTGCAAAGCCCTTCTTTTTTAGCGTGTTTCATAATTTCAAGCGCGTATTCAGCCCATATTGCAGGCTCATTGTAAGTATAAGCGATTGATTCGCAACCGGTTTTTTTAGCTGTTTGAACAGCTTTTACAGGAGAAAGATTTTTACCCAGATTAATTTTAGAATAATAATCAACACCTCCTTTGTGATCAAAAATTTGGGAAATATCGTAATTTTGGCAATTAAGACAGCGAAAATTACATCCAAATGCGCCAATGGAAAAAGCTTTGCTCGCGGGTAAAAAATGATAAAAAGGTTTTTTTTCAATTGGGTCAATATTAACCGCTGCCGCTTTGTTAAAAACTAAAAGTTTTAATTTGCTTCCAATATTTTGTCTTACCCCGCAAATACCGGTTTTTCCTTCAGAAATTTTACAACCATGACAACAAGCCAAACAAAGCACAGTCTTATCTTTAAGCGGTTTATAAAGAAAAGTGGTTTTCATAATTGATATTATAGCATAATTTTAATGAGTTATAAAAAATAATTAAGTTATAATTTTTAAAAAATAGTGGAATTTATTCTCCATAATATTGACTTAAGCCTGTTTGTCAAGTTTATTTACATCAATTTGACAAATTATTTTACAAAGGTTATGCTGTGGATAACAATATGCTGGGAAAATTTATATTAGAACAACGTAAAAAGCAAAATTTGACGCAGAAATTTATAGCGTCTAAGATTAGCGTTTCCCGACCGACCTATCTACAGATTGAACAAGACGAGCGAGATTTAACTATTCCCGAAGCTAAAAAATTAGCGGATATTTTTGGTATTGATTTTAATGATTTCATTCAAGGCAAAGATGGGATAATGAAAGCAGAAATAAAAGAGCTTGCTCAAAAAATAAAACTTGAGAAACCAAGAACGAGAATAAATATTCCGAAAAAAAATCTTAAAAAATTCAAAGAAGTTTTGCTTTATATTTTGTCAAGAGTCGGTGGTCGACCCAATGTCGGCGAGGCCGTAATTTATAAACTGCTTTATTTTATTGATTTTGACTTTTACGAAAAATTTGAAGAGCAATTAATCGGCGCGACATACATTAAGAATCATTATGGCCCAACTCCAGTTGAATTTAAAGTGATTGTAGATGATATGATAAAAAATAAAGAAATCGTAAAAGTTGATAACAAATATTTTGATTATCCGCAAAAAAAGTATTTAGCGGTTAGACGACCCAATCTAGAAGTTCTATCTGGTCGCGAAATAGAACATATTGACGACGTTTTAGCGAGGTTGGCTGACAAAAACGCTAATGAAATGAAAAATTACTCGCACGAAGACATTCCGTGGAAAGCGGCAGAAGACGGTAAACCACTTTCTTACGAAAGCGTTTTTTATCGCGACGAGCGTTATTCTGTAAGAAACTATGACGATGAGCTTTAATGAACTGCCGAAATTTTCCAAAGAATTTAAGCGGTTTTCAAAAAAATATAGGTCATTGCACGATGATTTAAGCGAATTTAAACGGATTATATCAGTCATTCCTTTGGGCAACAGTAAGCATTTTAATATCATTGCCAAAACTGAACAACGCGTTATTATTAAAGCTCGATTATTTTGTCGCTATTTAAAAGGTTCGTCGCTTAGAATTATTTACGCTTTTCATTGCCAGAGTTGCATAATCGATTTTATTGAATTATATTTTAAGGGTGAAAAAGAAAATGAAGATTATGAAAGAATTAAAGAATACTTAAAAAATTGTTTTTGTTCAATATGAAAAATAAAATCACAATAAATATTAATAACGAAAAAGCAAATCGGTTTAAAAAACTTGAAAGAATTAAGGCCGCGTCAATATCCGCTTATACTGATAAGTATGAAAAGCAAATTTTATGCCAGGATGTTAAGAATCTGCCAATGGGGACTAAAATTAAAACCGCGGGTCGCATTGTTTTATTGCGCGAAATGGGAAAGATTATATTTGTTCACCTTTATGATTTTAGCGGAAGAATACAAATAGTTTTAAAACATGGCGAAATAAATAATGCTAAATATGAGTTGTTTATTAAGATAGTGGACATAGGAGATTTTGTTGGAGTTGAAGGTGAAGTTTTTACCACTAAAAAAGGGGAAATTTCGATTTTGGTTAAGGATTATACTTTTTTAGGCAAAGCATTGCGTCCGCTTCCTGAAAAATGGCATGGGCTAAAAGATGTTGAAAAAAAATATCGTAAGAGATATTTGGATTTAATTATGAATGAAGAAACGCGAAAAGTTTTTAAATTTAGAAGCGATTTTATTTGGGAGCTGAGGATGTTTTATCGAGAAAATGGCTTTCATGAAGTTGACACCCCGGTACTATGCAATAATGCTTCAGGCGCGCTGGCCAAACCGTTCATTACTCATCATAATGCTTTAGGCGTGGATGTTTTTTTGCGCATTGCGCCCGAGATATATCTTAAAGAAGCAATTATCGGCGGTTATGATAAAATTTTTGAGGTGGCAAGATCTTTTAGGAACGAAGGCATGGATTCAAGCCATCTCCAGGATTTTACTATGGTTGAGCATTATTCTGCTTATTGGAATTTTAAAGATAACATGGTTTTTACGGAAAAAATGTTAACGACAATAATAAAAAAACTGCTTGGCAGTTTGCAATTTGAAATATTAAACAGAAAAGCAGAGTTGGTAAAAGTTGATTTTACCGCGCCGTGGAAAACCGTTTCTTTTAGAGAATTGTTGATTGCTGATTGCGGCATTGATATTGATAAATGTTTGACAGTTGAAAAATTGCGCGAAGAGATTATGAAAAAGGGCGTCAAGATTGATGATTTGGAAAAATTGGGGCGTGGCAATCTCATAGATTCTTTATATAAAGCGGTTTCTCGCCCGAAGATTATTGATCCCACCTTCTTGATTAATCATCCGATTGACTTGTCTCCTTTAGCTAGGAAAAATGATGCCAACCCCTTAACCGTTGATCGTTTTCAGCTTGTTGTGAATGGTTGGGAGATAATAAACGCGTATAGCGAACTCATTGATCCGGTTGACCAAAAAGAACGATTTGAAAAGCAGATGGAGATAAGGGCAACAGGTGATGAAGAAGCAATGCTTAAGGATGATGAATATGTTGAAGCGATGGAATATGGCATGCCGCCGATGTCCGGATGGGGTATGGGAGTTGAGAGAATAGTGGCTTTGCTTACAAAACAAAGTAATTTGAGAGACGTTGTTTTGTTCCCTTTGATGAAGCCGGAACTTGGCAGTGCCAAAGCTTGTGCTGAGGAATAAAATTTAAGCCTGGTGTTAGTAAATGGCTGGTCATAACAAAAAGGCTGGATTAACTGATCCAGCCTTTTTTGCGTCTGCCACAGGGTAATTTGCTATTCCACAATAATTTCCTGTTCAGTATCAGTTGTTGTATCTCCAACTATCGCATTATTGGTATCATCTGTTGTTATTTCGCTTACTATTTCATTAACATCATCAAGCGAAGCGGTTAATAGCTCTTCCACTTCAGGCAGAGAACTCACCACGACAATGGTATTGGCAGTAATAATTGTTGAATTCGCATTTCTTGTTCCTCTGACACGCACCTTGTCGCCTGCTTTTATATCTAAAATCGCGGCATTGGTATTTGTGCCCACAACAATTTTTGTTTTGTCTGTTATTGCCACTTTTATGGATTTAACCGGCTGTCTTTTTATCAGATCGCCAATTTTTATTTGACTATGCGTTATTCTTGCTATTTTTATCATTTTTTGCCTAATAGTTCTGGTTAATTTACCGATTTTTTCAGGACCCATAACCATAGATTTTATTTTTTCTTTTAAAGTTTTTTTAAGCATTGCTTCGTTGATAGTTTGAGCTGTTACTGTTTCATCAGCTTGTTTTAATTTTTCTTTTATCCTTTTTTGCGTTAATTGCTTGACAGGAGTCCAGTTAACCATTAAATAATTTTCATTCGTGTTTACTTTAGTTACAATGCCGGCATGACCATGGGTTGATGTTTGCCAAATTGTGTTATCTTTAATTAATTTGGCGTCTACCGTGCCGTCGTCATTAACTCTGCCAACAATCATTAAGCTGTCGCCAATCGATAGCTCATCCAAGGTGGTTTTGCCAAAATATTTGCGCACTATTTGAGTATCTTCTGTTACATTCACGGTAACCAAGGCGCCTTCTGCGCCGATTAAATTGTTTACATCATTGGCTTTAAGTCCCGGGGTTTTTTCAATTTTAATCTGAATTGTTGTTGGCGCGATAACGCTGTCCATTCTTACCAATGTTCCTTTTGGAGTAAAAGTGCGGATTTTCATAAATAAGCCCGCGCCTCTGCGCAAAACCACCACGATTTTGGCAACCGGGTCTTGACCTGCGCTTAATAACAATCTTGCTCTGATTCTGTCGTTAATAACCAAATCATCAACTGTTGCCGGATTTTTTAATCCAGAAACAAATTTAGTATTATCATCATATTTAAAAGTATATTCTTTATTCGCCCATTGATAGGTTATGGATTTTGTTTGTTTATCAATTTTTGTTATCCAGCCGTTCGCTCCCTGATTTTCCGCGATTTTAATTGATAAATTAACTAAAACTGAAGCCTCAATATTGCCGGTATTTTCATTTTTCTTGCCAATCACCTTGATTTGATCGCCAGGAACCCAGTCTGCTAGACTTGTTGTCTGGTCTTTTTTTTGACCCAGGACAGTGCTGGATGTTACATTGACTGTGTAATCGATTTGCGTCTTATTGTCGCGGACAATTAAATTTGTCGGGATATCAGTTGATCCAACTTCAACTAACATGCCGGCGAAATTCACAGGGTTTGTCGCTTCATAAAGATTACTTTCGCTTGTTAAATTTACGCAAGAGAACTCATAAGACACGTCTACTCCGGCCGCCTCTGCCGCTTCTGCTGAATTATAATTCTGCCCGTCCATGCCGCAAACCTGATTGTCGGCTGAAACAATCGGAGCTACAGTGAACATTGAAAACGCCATGGTAAAAATCAAAAAAATAATAATCATTATTTTTTTCATATTTTTTTCCTTTCATGTCGTATTTAGTTGAAAAAATCAACTCAATACGTTTAATTATTTATATTTATAATATTTACGCATATCAAAAATATTTGTAAAGAATCAACTGCGTAAGTC
>JAHJXD010000075.1 GCA_018827685.1 Patescibacteria group bacterium | reverse complement strand
TAGTTTCTGTGTAAAAATTATTTGTCCACAATTTTGGTGATTTATAAAATTCATACTTTAAGCCAAGTTTCCGCTGATCAAACGCTGATAATTACGCTGATCTACGCTGAAAAATAATATTTTTACACAATAACTAATTAAGGGACTGTGACAAATTTATAAATTTCTATCCGAAAGACTATTCTGGCGGCAATCCCTAAATTTAACTCCGCCGAGGATGGATAAACAATTACGAATCAATTCATAATTGCGCATTATATTATGTTGGTACACATAAAAGATTTAGTTAAAGACGCTAAAAAAAACGGCTATGCTATTGGAGCGTTTAATATTACTAATTTGGAATCGGTTTTAGGCGTGGCGCAGGCTGCGGTTAAAACCAATTCGCCTGCAATAATTCAGGTTTCGGAAAGCGCGATTCGATATATGGGGCTTAAGCCGATTACTCACATAGTTTCTACGGTTGCAAAAAATGTGGCGACGAATGTACCAATCGCTTTGCATTTAGATCATGGTACAAATTTTGACAATATTTTTGAATGCATTAACGCCGGTTTTAGCTCGGTGCATATTGACGCTTCAAATTTGCCCTTGGATGAAAATATTAATTTAACTAAGCAGGTGGTAAAAGTAGCGCATGCCAAACACGTTTGGGTTCAGGGCGAAGTTGGCGCTATAGTTGGTTCTCATGATGATATTACAAGTAAATTAAAAAAAATACCATTGGCTAAATTGGATGAAGTTATTAACTTTGTCATACAGACTAAAGTTGACACTATCGCAGCGGCTATTGGCACGGCGCACGGCGTGCATGCTAACGAAAATATTGTTTTTAGTTTGCTTAAGGCCATAAAAGATAAAGTGAAAACCCCTTTTGTCTTACATGGCGGTTCAGGTGTCTTAGACGCGAAAATAAAAAAAGCTATTAAAGAAGGCGTAAATATTATTAATATTGGCACTGATTTAAAAGTTGCTTTTTGCCGCACTTTAATTGAAGTTTGTTTAAAGAGTAGAGAAGAAACCGATCCGAGAAATTTATTGAAGCCGACGATCGCGGCTATTAAAAAAGTAGTTTCTGGTAAAATGAAATTATTCGGCAGCGCCGGCCGAGCCGGCGGCAGTAAAATAGAAACCTAAAAGGACTGTCGCCTGAAGAAACGCAACCAATTAGTGTTTTTTATGTATAACATAATTCCTTTATTATTAATTTTAATTAGCTTAAGCGTGATTATTGTTATTGTAAGCAGAAAATTTTCAGTTTTGGCCGCTTTAGACGTGGATAGTATTCCTGCAGAGAAAGAAGCCAAGTTTAAAGAAAGAATTATTTCTAATCGCTTAAAAAGAAACATCATAAAATTTTGGGCTAAAGTAAGTCGAGTTTTAACGCCGTTAGGCCAGTTAGCCAGCGGTTATATAAAATCAAAAGTGCGTAAACTTTATCAGGCGAAAAATATTTACCAAGAAAATTATAGGGTTGATAGTTCGGAAACAATTGATCAATTATTTTTCCAGGCCGAAGAATTAAAAAAACGCGATGATTTGGAGGCAGTAGAAAAAAAATACATTGAGATAATCGGCATGGACAGTAAAAATCTAAAAGCTTTTAAAGAGCTGGCACGGATTTATTTTGATAAAAAAGAATTTGAAGAAGCTAAACAGACTTTTGAGTATATATTAAAATTGAAAGAAGGCGATGAAGATATTTATGATATTTATTTTAACTTGACCGAAGTTTATCAGGCTATGGGTAAATTTTTAGATGCCACGCGCGCTTTGAAAAAAGCGCTAAAAATAGAACCGGCTAATCCTAGATATCTTGACACTATGTTGGAAATCAGTATAATTATAAAAGATAAAGCCCTGGCCATAGATACTTATGAGAAATTATTAAAAGCTAATCCGGAGAATAATAAATTAGAAGAATTTAAGAATAAGATTGATGCATTATAATTTTCAATTTTCAATAAAAGACCAATCTTGAAATAAAATTTTTGAAAATTGAAAATTTTTTTATTTGCCGTTGTAGCTCAGCTGGTAGAGCAACTCCATGGTAAGGAGTAGGTCCGCGGTTCGATTCCGCGCAACGGCTCATGGGTTAAATGGACAGCCCCTATTAGGGTCGGTACCAAAGCGGTCAACTGGAGCAGACTGTAAATCTGTTGGCTCACGCCTTCGTAGGTTCGAATCCTACCCGGCCCACATAATTTAATAAAAATAACTTTATGTCGCAAGATAATTTAATAAAAATGGAGTGTACGGCTTGCAAGCGCGTTAATTATTTTTCAAGAAAAAATAAAAAAACTCTTAAAAATAGGCTTGAACTTAGTAAGTTCTGCGTGCATTGTAAAAAGCACATTAACCATAAAGAAACTAAATAAAGGTTGAAGGCACAGAATATTTGCGGGTGTCGTATAATGGTAGTACAGAGGTCTCCAAAACCTCTTGCGTGGGTTCGATTCCTGCCACCCGTGCCCGTGTCAAATGATCCAAAAATGTTGGATATTGATTACCGCTGCCATATGACAGCTGCCATATGACGGTGGGTAAATTCATCGAGATGTGCGAGAATACTTAGTCGCATTACCACTGGTCCAAGCTTGAGGCAACCCAACTTTGAGAGGAAGGGCATTTAACACCTTTCCCTTCTTTTATTTTTTGAGAATTGAAAAATTTGACTTTCAGTATAAAATTTGATATATTTCAAATAATCATAAACTTTTATTATTTTTTGAAATTATGCATTTTGAAGAATTAAGAAAAAAAATTAAAGATTGGCCGATTTTTAAAATTGAAGATATCTTAAAATGGTTTCCAGAAACAAAGACAAAAATTTTAGCAAATCAACTTTATCTTTGGACAAAAAAAGGATATATTCAAAGAATTAAAAGAAATCTTTATAAATTTTCTGAATTTAAAATAAACGACCATTTTATTTTGGCAAACTTTATTTATCCTCCTTGCTATATTAGTTTAGAAACCGCTTTAAATTATTATGGAATTGTTCCTGATATTCCTCAAATGATTACTTTAATAACGCCTTTAACCACTCGCCGATTTAAAACAGATTTTGGAAACTTTTTTTATCATCACATTAAAAAAGATTATTTTTTTGGTTGGCGAACAATTAAGGCCAAAGAAAAAAATTGTTTCTATAATGTCGCATTACCAGAAAAAGCTTTGCTTGATTTTATTTATTTTAATTCAAAACGATTATCTGAACTTTTTGATTTTAAAGAAGAAAGGTTTGAATTTGATAAAAATTTTGATTGGGCAAAATTTTTAAAAATGAGCAAAATTTTTAAAAATAAAAAGGTTCAAAACATAGCTTTAAAAATTAAAAAATTCTATGCCGCAAGTTAATTTTAATTGGGAAAATATTTTAGAAATGGCAAAAAAAACAGGAATTCCCCCCAAAAAAAGAGCAATTATCAGAGAATATCTTCAAACGCAATTTTTGAATTTTTTATATGCGCAGAAAAAAAGTTTTAAATTAAATTTTATTGGCGGAACTAGTTTAAGGTTGCTTTATAATTTAGATCGTTTTTCTGAAGATTTAGATTTTGATAATTTAGGGCTTTCCCTTTTTGAAATTAAAAAACTTTTTTTGAATGCAATAGAAAAATTAAAGAAACAAGGATTTAAAACAGAATTTGATTTTAAAAAGACTAATCATTCTGGCATTGGCAGATTAAGATTTGTTAATCTTTTGTCTGAACTTGAGATTTCCAAAGATCCTAAAGAGAAATTAATGATAAAATTAGATTTTACCACTCCAAAAATAAAATCAACAAGCAGTGTATTAATCTTGAATCGTTTCGGAATAATTCAAAATGTTGTAGTGGCCAACCTTTCTTCTATTTTATCGCAAAAAATTAAAGCGATTCTTTTCAGAAAAGATTTACAACCACGAGATTTTTATGATCTTGTTTGGTTAATTTCTCAAGATATTAAACCTGATCAAAATTTACTAAAATCCTTAAAAATTAAAAATGAAAATAAGATTTGGCAAAAAATTTTAAATAGATTTCAAAAAGAAATGAAACAAAATATTAAAATTTATAAACAAAAACTTTTACCTTTTCTTTTGAATCCAGAAAAAGTCAGATATCTGGATTTATTTGAAAATTTAATTAAAACAAAATTAACAAAAGAAAAATAAAAATATTTGAAAGGTTCGAACTTTATATTTAACAGGGTGCGCTGGCTTTTTTTATTAGATGGTGTATAATATCTAATAGATATAAGACTTTATTAACAATTTAAAATATTCTCTCGTCCAGCGAGGGATAAAAGTAAAATTATGTCAAAATTGACAAAGTCTCAATTGTTAGACGTTATGGCCGGAGAAACCGGCATGAGCAAGAAAGACGTGGCTAGTTTTCTTGAAAAGTTAGCCAATTTAGCCTTAAACGAGGTTAAAAAGAATGGAGAATTCGTTTTGCCTGGCCTTGGTAAATTAGTTAAGATTAATCGCGCGGCCAGAATGGGCAGAAATCCTGCAACCGGCGAGCAGATTCAGATTAAAGCCAAGACTGTGGTTAAATTTAAAGTTGCTAAAGTGGCTAAACAAGCAGTATTGTAAGATTATATTTTGGGACTGTCGCTGATAAACAGGATAATAAAAAAGCATCTCTACTAAAAAGAGGTGTTTTTTTATTTCCACTTATCCACATACTGGCCTAAGCCGAATTGGTTGAGTTTATTTTTTAATTTAGTTTTGGCTTGCAGGAAGATTATTAAAGAGGCTAGATCAATTAAATAACGGTTACCAATTATTTTATATTTAACATTATTATATTGTATGGTGCGACGGATGGTTTTAGTTTGAACACCGCCGATTTTAGCAGCCTGGGACACAGAAAGCCAGATGGGAGTTTTAATCTCATTATTTAATTCAGGTTGTTTGACATTTTTATTTATAGACTGATTTTCAGCCATTTTTGTAGTTTAGTCTACAACAATGTAGACTTAAGTTTATGATTAATTTGACTTTAGTCTACATTGTTGTAGACTAAAGTCTTTTTATTTATACTGGATTAGGTTTACTTTAAAGTCCACATTAACGTAGACTAAAGTAATATATTTTTATTTTTACATATTATTTTTAAGAATGCAAGGGATGCACATTTGATTGGATTGTGGCTGAATGCTTTTTCAGGGACTGTGGCCCAATGTTCTTCGTTTATGTTGTCTTTTACTTACCCCTATGTTATTATGGGACTGTCGCCGGATGCTCTTTCGGCTATAAATTTTCATAATTTCAAGGAAATTTATGCCCAATATAGTATTGAACCACAGTCCTGTTTAACCAGGGTTTAACCGTGTAAGGTGTCCACTGTAACAATACTTAATATTTTTCGTATAATTAAATGAAAATAAGTAAAATAGAAGAAAAATTGCTATTATATAAAATCAGAAAAAATGACAAACAAGCCTTTATCAAGGCTTATGATTTATATATTGACCAGCTTTATAGGTTTATTTATTTTAAAGTAGGCAACAGAGAAGAAGCCGAAGATTTATGTTCAGCGGTTTTTTTAAAAACTTGGAATTATATTTTAGAGAACACTTTAAAAGATCATAAAACTTTAAAAGCCCTGCTTTATAAAATCGCCAGAAATTTAATCATTGATCATTACCGAAAAAATAAGGATAGAGAAAATATCAGTTTAGATGGTGATAGTGGAATTCAAATTATTGACCAGAGGCAAAGCGCGTCTAAAGTTATGGAATTAAAAACCGATCTGTTAGTTTTAGAAACTAAATTGCCGGAATTAAAAGACGAATATCGCGAAGTAATAATTTTGCGCTTCATTAATGAACTTTCCGTTAAAGAGGTCGCTGAGATTTTAGATAAGTCAAAAGGCAATATCAGAGTTTTGATTTTTCGAGCGCTAAAAGCTTTAAAAGAACTTTTAGAGAAAGATGAAAAAATGAATTCGAATATTTAACCGGGCTGTGGCCGAATGCGCGGCTCGCAATCACAGTCTGTATTATATGAATGATAGAGATTTGCTTCAAAAATTAAATAATTTAAAAACTATTAAACCTGATGATAATTGGAAAAATAATTATCAGGAGGTTTTATATAGCCAAATTTTTGCCGGTACTACGATTAATAAATCAGAATCAAATTTAAGAATAATTTGGGAGAATATTACGCCGGGTAAAATTTTTCTTGATATGGCTAAACCGGTTTGGGTAACTTTTTTGGCTGGCGCGTTAATTTTAGCAGTTGGCATTGGCGGCGTTTATGCTTCAAAAAATTCCAAGCCTGGCGATTCATTGTATATTGCCAAGATTATAAGCGAGAAGGCTCAATTCGTTATGGCTTTTAATGAAAAAGATAAAGCTAAATTAGGTTTGGAGTTTGCTACTAACCGAGCTAAAGAAATAACTCAAGTTTTAAGCGAATTTAAAGAGCCTGAAGATAAGAAAGGAGCAAAAGTAGAAGAGTTAACGCAAAATTTTAAAAAAGAAATTAGTCAAGTTAAAACCAGATTAATTATTATTAAAGCTGCTGAAAATAAAAATAATCAAAATAAAGAAGAAGGGCTGGAAGTTTTCGGCGCTAATTTAGGCAAGACTGACCAGGGAATGGAGCTTTCTGAACCGGTTAAGCCGGCGGTTGACACTCAAGTTCAGTTAAAAGTTGAGCCAAGCGTGGCGACTACGACCACTAAAGAAATTTTAAATAATCCGGATAAGGTTTTAGAAGAAGCGGAAAAGATGTTTGATGAAAAAAATATTAATGGCGCTATAGATAAACTTGAAAAAGCCAAGCAAATTATGAATCAGGAGCCTGAGAATCCTGAAAAAGGCGAGATTAAGGACGTGAGCGAAACCGCGACAAGCACGCAATGACAATTAAAATATTTAGTGTTGATTAGCCGGTTAATCTCTTGATTGAGAGAAATCTTCTAATCCGCATTAAGCGGGTTGTGGTAAAATTAAAAAGGTCGATCTGCGACGCAGAGGTTTTACCAAAAATTAATTAATCAACTTGTTTTTTAAATTTTAAGCTCTGTGATTGATCGTCGCGAGCTATTAAGCAAATCAGCAAGCTACCCCCCGTGAAACCATTAAGAATTAAGAATACAGCGGGGGCGCGGGATTCCGGTTGATTTGTTTATCAATAATTTAAAAAGCAAGTAAGGACCTCAATTAAATATTTTTATATTTAATGAGGTAAACAAAATTTCTATGGAAAGATTTAAGAAAATTTTTGCCGCTGGCGTAATTTTCGTCACCGTTCTATCAATGAGCGTAGTTATGGTCCCAGAGACCAATGCCGCTGCTTCAGCCGGTGACTTAATCAAGATGGATGGACTTTCATCAGTCTATTACTTGGCCGCTGACGGTAAAAGATATGTTTTCCCTAATGAGTCAACTTACTTTTCCTGGTACGGTGATTTTTCCGGAGTTATGACTATTCCTCAAAGCGAATTAGAATCATATCCTCTAGGAGCTAATGTAACCGTTAGACCTGGAACTAAATTAGTTAAAATTACTACTAATCCAAAAGTTTATGCTGTAACAGCGAACGGCAACTTGCTTGCTATTCCTGATGAAACTACGGCTGTAGCTTTATACGGATCCACATGGAATAAGAGAGTAATTGATGTGCCTGACGCTTTCTTTACTAATTATAAAATTAGTACCGGGGTTGTCAGCGCAACTACTTATCCACAAGGCAGTTTAGTGAAGTTTGGAACTGCAGCTGATGTTTTTTACATCAATGCTGATGGAACAGCTTCAAAGATTGCCAATGAAACCGCTTTCTTAGATAATAGATTTAAATGGAATGATGTTATTACCGCAACCATTACCAAACCAATTGAAGGCGCTGCTATTGCGGCCATGGTTGGAACTTTAACTGACACTTCGTCAGGCGCGGGCGGAATTGCTAACGCTGGCACAGGTTTAGTTGTAGCTTTGGCTTCAGACACTCCGGCTTCAGATACTATTCCAAGTAGCTCTAATGGCGTTACTTTTACTAAGTTCAATTTAACTGCTTCTAATGACGGGGCGGTTGTTATTGATACTATTAAAGTAAAAAGATCAAGCGTTGGCGCTTACAATGATTTATCCGGTGTTTATCTATATGAAGGTGCAACCAGATTAACCAATGCTAAAACCATTTCTTCTGACACTAACGAAGCTGAATTTTCTGCTTTGAATTTGACTATCGCGGCAGGCACTACTAAGACTTTGTCTATAGTAGCCAACATTAACGCTGATAAGTCTGGCAATCATGCTCTTGGTATTTTTGCTGCTTCAGCTATTGTTACTAATGGAGCCGCTGTTTCAGGTTCTTTCCCAATTACTGGTAATATTATGTCTTTGTCTTCTACTAATGCCGGTACTGCGACTATTGAACCTGTAACTACTGGTTTAACTGATCCGACTCTTGGCGATATGGGTTCTGCTGTTGCTTCTTTTAAGTTGACAACGACTGAAGATGGTTGGGTTAAATCCATTACCTTGAAGCAAGACGGCACCATTACCACTAATCTGTTGTCTAACTACAAGCTATATCAAGGCACTACAGAAGTTCCTACAACTGCTTCTGTAAATAGCAGAAAAGTTACTTTAACTTTGAACACTCCGTTTAAGTTATTAAACGGTTCGGCTAAAACATTTACTGTTAAAGCTGATGTTTCCGCATCTGCTGAGACCACGAAGACTATTGTTTTCTTCATGGACACCACTGCTGACTTGTTAGTTACCAGCGATGCTTATGGCTTTGGCTTAGCTTCTGTTATTACTGCTTATGACACTGCCGCTGAGAGCAAAACTTTAACATTAAAGGGCGGCGCTGTTACTATTGCTAATACTTCAGCGGCTACTCATGATGTTAAGACCGATACCACTGGCGTGGAATTAGCAAGAGTAAATATTACTTCCAGCTCTGACACCATTGAAGTACAAAAAATGACTGCGCAGATTTTAACCACCAAGGCTACTACTGGCGGACATGATTATGGTACTTACTATGATGCCAACGACGATGGAAATTATGACTCTGAAACCTTATTATTAAGAAATATTAAGGTTAAAGACGCTGTTACTGGTCAGACTTTAGGTTCTGCTAAAGCGATTACTGATGCTGATGGTTTTACTGCAGCTACTACTGATGTGGATACTGCGTTAACTTTCACTTGGACTGATTATTTTAGCGTTTCTAAAGGTGTTACCAGAACTTTAGTAATTGTTGGCGATATTAATAGCGCTCAAGTTTCTGATGTAAAACATCAGGCTAAATTTGATTTCACTGCCGCCAACTTTATTGTTAAGGATTCACAGGATAAAACAGTTACTGATATTGTTCCAGCTTCTGTTATTGCTGGCAATTTAGTAACTACCAAAACCTCTTCCTTAACTATTTCCAGAGCCAGCTCTCCTGAATCAATGACTGTTGTTAAGGGTTCAACTGTTGACGCGCTTGGTATGATTTGGGCTGCCGGCACTGGCACAGGTAATGATGTTAAGGTTTCTGCTTTAACTTTGGATACCTATGTTGATAACGTTACTGACACTAGCGGTACTTATGTCTTAAAGACTGAAGGCACTGTTGACGCTAATGAATTAGTACAGCAGGTTGAATTGTATGTTGACGGTGTAAAGATTGCCGGTCCTGTTTCAGTTGATACTAATGGACAGGCTGTGTTCACCTCCAGTAAATTTGTTGGTGGTTATTACACTGTTTTAGCCGGTACTAATAAAACCGTTATTGTAAAGGCAGTTGCTTCTACTAACGCTCCTTATGGCGGAGATGATGATCGTTTCGCGTTCACTATGGACGCGGCCGATATTACTGCTGAAGACGCGAACGGTTCTGTTACAGCTTCTGTAACCGGAACTAATGTTAACGGCACTACTGCTCCGAGCGTAGGCATCACTATAACCGGCTCTGGCACTATTACCACCGCTGTTGACAGTGGACGTCCTGACGCGCAAGTTGTTATCGCAGGCGTTGCTGGCGAACAGGAATTAAGCCGCGTTAAATTATCCACTACCAAGGAAAACTTCTTAGTTGATAAGTTAACCGCTCAAGTTGACGAAGCAGGTTCTTACGATGATGTTGAATACTTGAAGTTATACACATCAGCCGGCGCTGCTTTATCCGGCAATGTAAGCTTAGACAGTAATGGCGAAGTTGCTTTCACAGGACTTGCGATTACTGTTGTCAAAGGCACTGATACTGTTTTGGTAATCAAAGGCAAATTAAACTCTATTGGCGAGAGAACCACAGCTACCAGCGGTATTGCTGGTGTTGGCGCTGATACTGGCGATGGCTTGACTGTTTCTATTGAAACTACTGCTGGCAAATTTAATGCCACTGGTATTTCTTCCAGCGTTGTTGATACTGACGCTAATGCCGCTGTTGGTCAAACCATGGTTGTTAGAAAAACAAAACCGACTGTTACTATGGCAAACTTGCCTGTTACCAGCTTAGCTAATGGTTCAGCTACATTGTACAAATTCACCATCACGGCTGACGTTAACAATGATGTCGTATTTAAGGCCATTCAGCCTGATATGACTTTGAATGACAGCGATTCTGGCGGTGAATTAGCTATTACCGCAGGCACAGTGTATTTATATGATGTCACCTCTGGTGAAACTCAATTAAATACCGCTGGCGTAAACGCAAGCACTTTGATTCCGATTGATGATGGCAAGGTTGTTACCATTGCTAAAGGCACCAGCAAAACCTTTGAAATTAGAGGTACTGTTGCTGGCGTAGAAACAGGCGATTCTATTAACATCAGGGTTATCAAGGATACTGCTGCTTTAAGCGACACCACCGAAACTTCTGCAGACGCGATTACTGATGCGCAGAATAATTTCGTTTGGTCTGATAAATCAGCTGATACTAACGGTGTTGGTTCAGTTGAATGGATTAACAGCTACTTGTTAACTGGTTGGCCGACTTCAGTGGCCACTTTAACTAAGTAATTAGTTAAGTATAAGTTTTCCTGATTTTCTTGAATAAATCAGAACAACAAAAGACCGGGCTTATGCTCGGTCTTTTGGATTGTCAGTAGCGAGGGTTTTTCGCATTTAGCTTATGGTTACATTTTACACCATTTGCCGAATACCTCTATGGTTACATTTTGCGACATTTGATTCGTTTAGGTGGTAATTCAGGGAAAAGTGTGATAAAATAGCATTAAGCCAATTAACAAATTAATTCAATAAATCCGCAAAGCAAACTTCGCATACACGGATACATTAGGCGAAATTCAAAATTTTTATCTTGGTGGTAATTTTGAGTTTTAGTGATTTGAACAAGGACAGAAAATTTGATTTTTTTATTTATTTTATAGAGGGGCAATAATATGGAAAAAACAATTGAAAAATGAAATTCACTCCTAACCCCAATTATAGTAAAATTAAAACAAGCTTCAAATAAGCACATTGTTTCATGATAAAGAAACAAAAAATAAAAGTGGAAGGCATTGAAATAGTCACTTTTACCAAAAATAACAGTGATTTTATTTCTTTAACCGACATAGCTCGCCACAAAAATTCGGCATTTCCTGCCGATGTTATTAAAAATTGGATGAGAACCCGTGGCACAATCGATTTCTTGGGATTATGGGAAAAATTACACAACCCAACTTTTAAACTGGTCGAATTCGACCAGTTTAAAAATGAGGCTGGCGCCAATTCTTTTGTCTTGCCACCGCAAAAATGGATAGAAAAGACCCATGCCATTGGCTTGATTTCAAAGTCCGGAAGATATGGCGGAACTTACGCGCATAAAGATATTGCCTGCGAATTCAAAAATTAAATAATACAGCCATTGTTCAAATGAAATCACTTTTAGCAAGCAATCAGACTAAGAAATTAGAACCATCAAAAAATAAAATACAATAAGGAGTTTCGGATTCTGGACATTCACCCCTAACCCCTCTGCCAAAAATCAAAAACGGAAAAAGAAAAGAAACGTTATCGGAAATAGCCAGAAATTTTTATTGATTTAATTTCAAAATACTATGGGAAAAGAAAAATTTTTTATACCCCCGATTGAAGAAGATCAAATTGGACCAGAAATACGATTATCAGAAGAAAAGAAAAGGGCAAAAAGAGAGCGAAGGGAACGCAAAGATAGTTTATCAAAATATATTTTGAGATGGTGGAAAGGTGATGCGCATACGCATTCTAAAGAAAGCACCCGCGAGGGTTATGGCTACCCTGAAGGAATTTACGATATCAAAGAAATAATGGATTATTACAAATCTCTTAATTTAGAATTTGTCTGTTTTGCTGAACATAGCTCTATGCCAGGTTCTCCCGAGGAACAATCAACTGATAGTAGAATTTCACAATCTTTAATAAAAGAAGCGGAAAGAATTACCGCAATGAATCGCGCCAGAAAAGGAGATATTGTTGCTTTATCTGGCGTAGAAACGAATATATTCTTTGATGAAAATGGCGAACCATGTCAAATTTATTCAAGGCGGTGCAGTAAATCTTTGAATTTACCGATGGCTAAATGCGGTTTTTTTTGACAGAGATTTTTATGTTTGGTATGATAAAAAAATTAGCTTAGTTGGGACTGTCGCCGAATTAGTCCCCAGTTTTAGAATTACCAGTTTAATTCATAATTTATGTCATTAAAAACTTATTTAAACATATTAAAAACCGGAGTATATTTATCTTTTATCTCGGTTTTTTTAGTCTTTAAAAATTTATTATTTCCCTATATAACCTCTAAGCAGATATTTTTTAATATTTTAGTGGAAGTTTTAATGGTGTTTTGGCTAAGTCTGATTATAAAATATCCGGCAATGCGGCCGAAAAAGTCCTGGATTACTTTTGGTTTGGCCGCATTTTGTATGGCTTTATTTATTTCTTCAATTTTAGGCGTTGATTTTAATTTAAGTTTTTGGGGAGACATTGAAAGAATGCTTGGTTTGTTTCATGTAGCGCATTTCTTTTTATTCTATTTAATTGTTATCACGGTTTTCCGCAGTCAGCGCGATTGGCGTAATTTATTCATAGTTTCGGTAATCGCCGGAGTCGGGATTTGTCTTTATGCTTTGTTGAAAATTCCATATAGTACGATCGGCAATACGGCTTATGTTTCCGGTTATGCTATTTTTAATCTTTATTTCGCTTTAATTTTATTTTTTCAGCGCCGCGACGAAGAAAAAACAAAACATCAAGACTGGCTTGTAAGCGCGCTTTATTTGGTGGCCGCTTTTATAATGTTTTTAGTCATGAGCGTGACAAACACCCGTGGCGCTTATGTCGGATTGAGCGTAAGTTTTTTATTATTTTTTATTTTGTATGTTTTATACGGTCAAAGTAAAAAAGTAAAAATTTATAGCTTGGCGATTTTTGTTTTAATGGTAATGTTGGTCGCGTTGATTTTTATGTTTCATACAAGCAAACTGATAAGCAGTATGCCGATTTTAAGAACCATAGCGCGGATTTCTTCAACACAAGTTACTTTTCAGACTAGATTAATTTCATGGAAATCCGCGCTTAAAGATTTTCCCAATCATGTTATGACAGGCACGGGTTATGGTAATTTCGCCATCACTTTTGATAAATATTTTGACCCCACATTTTATAATTATACTTCTAGCGAAACCTATTTTGACAGGGCGCATAATAATTTAGTGGACATAGCCTCGACAGCCGGCTTAATAAGTCTTTTAGCTTATTTTTCTATTTTCGCGGCCGTATTTTTTTATTTATTCAAAGGTAAAAAGCAGGGTAAAATTTCTACTAATGAATTTATTTTGTTGATTTGTTTGTTTATAGCTTATTTTATTCAGAATTTAGTTGTGTTTGATTCACTGGCGACTTATATTTGTTTAATGTCGGTTTTAGGTTATGTCTATTGGTTGAATGTAAATGAACACGAAACATATCCGGCCAGCAAGGGTTTAACTAACAAAGATTTAGCAATTTTAGCCGCGGCCGGTATAATTATTTTAACCATAACATATCAATATAATATTAAAGTTTGGCAGATGTTAACAGGCACGATTAATGGACAGATTCAATTTGCCAAAGGCGATATCGCGGCCGGAGCAGAAGAGTATAAAAAAGCTTTAAGTTTAAATACGCCGTTAGATCGCGATAGCCACAGCAGTTTAATTAACGCGATTAATAGCCGGCAGAATGAATTAGCGGCGCTTAGCGGACAGCAGGCTAAGACAATCGTGGATTATGCCATAACTTTGGCCGAGGCTAATGTAAAATTAAATCCGGCTGATAGCATGATGCAGATGCAACTGGCGCAAATTTTAAACACGGCCGCGGTTATTAACCATGACGATAAGAGTAAATTTTCTTTTTATTCTGACCGCGCTTTAGAAGCGATTGATAAATCCATAAAGGCCAGTCCTGGGCGGGTAACGATTTATTTTTCCAAAGCACAGATTTATATAACCAGAAACGATAAAGATAATGCCATAAAAACTTTAAAATACGCGGTTAGTTTAAATGAAAAATATCCGGAATCGGTTTGCTATCTGGCAAAAGCGGCAGTTTATTTTAAACAAGACGCCGCTGATTTTGAGCATATGAATAAATGCCTTGACCTTGGCGGCGCCAATTATTTAGATCAGGTTGAATTTATCAAAGCAACGCTTAATTATTACATGAAAAAAAATGATCAGCCTCGTATGTTGATGTTATATGAAAGATGGACGAATTTAGAGCCGACTAATGCTAAAATTTTAGTTAACATGGCCTTGCTTTACGCGCAAGCCGGAGAAAAAGACAAAGCCATAGCAGCGGCCGATAAGGTCGGCGCGCTTGACCCATCGTTAAAGTCCGCGGCCGAGGAGTTTATTAAAAAATTAAAAACAGAATAACTAAGTCCCACTAAGAAATAATTATTTTATGAAAATATTAGTAACAGGCGGCGCCGGGTTTATCGGATCAAATTTAGTCGATGAATTAATTAATCAAGAAAACGAAGTTGTTGTCTTTGATAATTTATCTAATGGCAAAAAGGAAAATCTTAATTCTAAAGCTAAATTTTATAATGCTGATATTTGCTCGCCGGCAATTGATAAAATATTTAAACAAGAAAAGTTTGATTATGTTTTTCATTTGGCGGCGCAGATTGATGTAGGAGTTTCGGTTGCTAAACCAGAATTTGATAATAAAGTTAACGCAATGGGCAGTTATAATATTTTTAAAAATTGTGGAATAAATAAAGTAAAAACAGTAATTTTTATTTCTACAGGAGGGGCGCTTTATGGCGATTGTTTAAAACCGGCAAACGAACAAACTTTAATCCGGCCGATTTCTCCTTATGCTATCCATAAATATGCCGCTGAAAGATATTTGGAATTATGTTACGATTTGTATAATTTAAATTATGTTGTTTTAAGACTGGCCAACGTCTACGGCCCAAGACAATATTGCGGCGGAGAATGCGGCGTTATCGGGGCGTATACTTATAATATAGCCAATAATAAACCCAGCGTGCTTTATGGCGACGGCTCTAAAACAAGAGATTTTGTTTATGTGTCTGATGTGGTGGATGCTTGTTTGAAAGCAACATCAGTTAAACAACGAGAAGTTTTTAATATTGGGAATGGCAAAGAAATTAGCATAAAACAAATTATTAATACCATAAAAAAAGCAGCCGGTAAACAATTTATTTATAAACAGGAGAAAGACAAGCTTGGCGAAGTGCAAAGAAACGTTCTTAACAGCGATAAGGCGAAAAGAATATTAAATTGGGAGCCGAAAGTGAAACTTGAGCAAGGTTTGAAAAACACGATCGACTGGGCGATGAAGAAATAATAGAATTATTATTAAAAAATATAT
>JAHJXD010000105.1 GCA_018827685.1 Patescibacteria group bacterium | reverse complement strand
GAAAACGGAGACCCTTTAAGTTTTTTTGTTTCTTTGATGAACTAAACTTCCGATTCATCATACAATGCCAGCTCAAGATATCTTTTGGAAATCGCGGCCCTACCCGATCCTTTGATATGACCATTCCTCGCTGTTGCGCAAAATGACACCGTTTGGAGGGGCCCCCTGATCTTGGATGCAGGTAGAGGATTTTGTTGAGTCGATCAACGCTCAAAAAAATGGTAACAGTTTAGTACCTTTGCACTCGACGATGGAACAGTCATTGCGCTTATTATGCCTGCTTAAATTTTTGAGATCAACTAGAATCGTTGAAGAGCGCCGCCTGAGCGGTTGCGGCATCGGCGGTGAGAAGAGTCTTGAGGAATGTGAGGGGATGGACGCCCTGCCTTTTGGCGGTCTGTATCAGGCTGGGGATGATGCTGTGGGTTTTAAGCCCTATTTCCGATCTTGTTCCGAAGCATACTTTGCGGAAAATCACTATTTTTCTCAGCGATTGCTCGGCATGATTATTGGTAGGGGGTACGCCTGGGATGCGGAGAAACGTAAAGAGGTTTTTCTGCTCAGGGCCGATAAGGTAAGTTCGCAAGGTCTCGGCCGGCTTAAAACGAAGCGGCTTTTTGCAAGCGCCTTTGAGTTCTCTTAGGGACTGTTTTTCAATCCGTTTGGCTTCTGGCGGGGAGATGTCTCCGGATTTAATTTTCTGGCCGACCTCGCATGCTCTGACAAAGAGATCCCTGATGCGGCCAGTAAAGGAATCGACCTGATTGTCTTTTTCGGTCTGTGGCAGGAGCTCATGTACCCGATTAATTTCTTTGACGGCAGTGATGATATGGGCCAGACAGGCCTGCCAGTGTGCGCCGATACCGTTATAGGCGGCATAGCGATCGCGTACCAGCGTGCCGGCAAAGTCCTCTCCAAAGATGCCCCTGGCCACCTTGGCGGAGCGGTGTCTGTCGATGTGAAAGAAAGCCAGATTTTCATTGCCCGCAAACCATACATAATGGCCGACCCCGTCGCTGCGCCATGAGGTCTCATCGGCATGGACAACCAGGGAAGCCCTGACCTTTTCGCGAAGGTCGGCATAGATATTTTCGCTCCTTTGGGCTGCCTTTCGGTCAAAGCCGACAAGAGATGCAGGCACGCATGTTAGACCGAATAAAACCCTGAAGATCTCTACGACTTTTCTGTATGGAATGCCGACATCATAGCGCAGATACATAGCCGTTGCCTTTGCCACCGGCCCGATGGGGGCATTGAGAATCTCGTCTGCGGCCGCTTCAACAACCGGCCTGCGGCATCGCGGACAGAACGCCTGATCATGTACATACCGGGTAACCACGGGGCGGGGGACAAGCACAATATCTTCCTTAATATGCTCTATGGGCTCAGCGGCCGGCGTCAGGTCCTTTGAACCGCAATGGGGACATCGTTGCGGCGCAGCCACATGAACGCTGCGGTCAATCACTGTCGGCTTTGGCCTAAACCAGCCCGGGTGGCCCACGGGCGCACCACGCTTTTTCTTTCCTGCCAGTTCATCGGACGTGTCGTCAGCCTTTTGTGCGGGTAAATCGGCGTTCTTTTTCCTGTTCGGCTTAAATTGCTTTTGATGCAGAGCCTGATACTTGGCCCGCAGTTCGGCCAATTCGCTTTCAAGCGTACGAATGCGATTGAGGGAGGTCTGCAGTTGCTCATCGAAAGCATCGATGATCCTCAAGTGCTCATTATAGGTCTCTTGACCCCGACGGTACTGTCCCAGTACCCAGGTGGTGGATATCCCGTCCAGATGAGGGCAGTTATCTTGATACGCGCACACAAAATCATAGGGCGGATAGCAGGAACGGGGCATTCTTATTCGTTCTCTATCTTTAGAATCTCCCAGTTGATCTTGGACAGCTTCTGGATAAGGCCCCAGAGCCTATTATAACGCTTTCCCATCTCCATCGCTTTGGAGACTATCCCTTTGCGGACATAGAGCGTCACTGTTTTCCCCTCCACCTTGGTAGTAAGGTTATATCCGGACATGGAGGGAGATTTGGCGACGGTGCCGATGAGAAAGGAGTTAAGATGCGCCGTGATTTCCTCGATGAGTAAACTCTGTCGCTTTTTGAGAAGCTGCAATCTGGACATAGGGGCCCTCCGTAAAATGAGTATTTATACTCATCTATAAAAGCATAAAAAAACAAG
>JAHJXD010000074.1 GCA_018827685.1 Patescibacteria group bacterium | reverse complement strand
TTCGTCTAATATACAGGGGAATAGCTGAAGTTTACAGCAAAATGTTTGCCTTATTTTCTTAATCTATCATATTCTTTAGCAGACAAGCGGATGTCATTCAAAATTTTTCTGAGAAGTCCTTTGCTCATTTCCCTATTATGTATTGATATCACGGTTGTACGCCCATCAGGATGATTAAAAAATACGTGAGACCCTTCGGCATCACGTTTTTTAAATCCAAGAAACAAAAGAATTTTAAGAAATTCCTTTGGTTTTATAGGAATAAGTTTAGGCATATGTAACTTCTAAATTTTGAATACCGACAAATTTAGTTTTTTCTATTTCTCTAATATTGACATTTCTAAGGCACAATTTTAAAACTTCCTGCAGATTTTTAAGCATTTCTCTTTGTGTTTTTCCTTCAGCATAACAGCTTGACACAGTCGGAATAGAGCCGACGAATATGCCATCTTCATCTTGTTCAATATAGACTGTAAAAAGTGAATTTTTCATATGTTTTGAGATAATTAATACTGTCTAAATAGTAGCAAAATTAAAAAAATAAAGCAAATATCGGCATGGAATATTTGGTTTCCACTGTTGGGTTGCCCCGTGAATCTAAAATTTCGCGAGCCGTAATTTTTTTTATTTTAAACATAAAGGATTTATTTTAAAATTTAAGTTATTTTGTGGCGCAGTCTCCGCCAACCGTAATAATGCCGTTGCTGCCCGAGCCGTAATGAAAAACCGTGCCATCGCAAGCCTTAACGCCGTCAAGATTCTGCATTGGATGAGCTTTATCTTCTAATCCATAAATTATCATATACCATTGCCCGGCTCCGCCATAGCCATTGGCATAATAAAAATAAGTTCCTCCGCCAATCGGCAGCCAATTCGGACTGCTTACCGGTTTAGGATCAACTGGATCTTGAACTAAAAATTTGCCCAAATTAACCGCTCTTGTCCTGAGCCAATGGCCGCCCGACATGCTTTGTATGCTATTACACCAACCCGCAACCGGCGAAGTAGCATTGCAATCGCCTGATATCGGATAAGCATTATTTTCATCATAATATAAATCCAAAGCTTTTTGAATTTGTTTTATATCGGCTATTCTTTTAACATCTCTGGCTTTAATCCTGACATTATTAAATATGACCATAGTCGCGGTGGCTAAAAATCCAATAATTGAAATCACCACTAAAAGTTCAATTAAAGTAAAACCTAAATTTTTGCTAACCTTCATTTTGGACATATATTTTTATATTAAAATTTAAAACATGACTTACACAATTTATTGTTTTGGTTAATATTAATATTTGTGAATTTGTAGCTGATTTATAGATTCGTGGGAGTCAAAAAATTTCATACTGTACCGTAGCATATACGGTAATCTCATTGCTGCCGGCTTCAACCGACTGAGCCGCTCCGCCGCCACCAATACTTTCGTCCATTTTATTTAATGAATACATAGGCATAGGCGCGCCGTCGCTTGACGATTCGCTGAAAGATATAATTTTACCAAGCTTCACGCCAACAATATCAGACAAAGCTTCAGCTTTAGACTTGGCTTGTTCCAAAGCTTTGGCCCTTGCTTCTTCTTTAAGCTTTTCCGGTTTATCTATTTCAAAAAACAAGTTCCCTACTTGATTAATGCCAATAGCGCCAGCAACATCCAAAACTTGGCTGATTTTATTCATTTCTCTAACCTTGACAGTTAAATCCTGACTAACCAAATACCCTCGCAAAGTCTGCTTTCCGCTTGGAGCCCATTCATACTGAGGCGAAATAGAATAATTAACAGTCTTAATGTCTTGGCTGTCAATCTTAAAATCTTTTTTTAATTTGTCAATAATAGCATTCATTTTTGCCGTATTTTCTTTTTGCGCGTCTGCAACTGTTTTTTTCTCCACGCTATAACCTAACTGAATTTTGGCCACATCAGGCACGCCCGTCACCTTGCCTTCACCAGTAATAGAAATGAAATAATTTTCTCTAGGATTGATACCTATATAATTATGAGTTTTAATGGCATTCCAGCTTAAAATGCCAAGATAAACCGCGCTGACAACTAACATGATGCTCACAAAAATTGTCACGATTTTGTTTGGAATCATAAAGTTAAATTTAATTATTAAAAATTATTTCACAATCCCTTTTAACCCAGGCATTTTTTCATTACTTAAATAAGCTAACATGGCTCCGCCGCCGGTTGAAATCCAATCAACATAATGTTCCATCTTGGTTATTTTTAAAGCTTCAATGGTTTCACCGCCGCCAACTACGCCAAAAGCTGATCCAGTAGAACGCAGAGCAATAAATCGCCCGATAGACAACGTACCATGCTTAAAATGTTCATTTTCAAAACATCCTAATGGACCATTCCAGATTATAGTATTGGCCTGTCTGATAAAACTTATGAACAACTTGATTGTCCGCGGTCCAATATCAACAACAATATCGTCTTGATCCACTTGATTAACTGGTTTAACTTTATAATTCGCGCTACTTATTTCTTTAGCCACTATAACATCAACAGGTAAAATAATATTTTTATATTTTTTAATTAGCTTAGCCGCTATCTTGATGCCGGCTTTATCAACCAACGACCTGCCAATTTTAAAACCATGAGCGGCGATAAAATTATTAGCCAAAGCTCCGCCAATCAAAATCCGATAAGATTTTTCAGACAATTTTTTTATTAAAAAAATTTTAGTCTGAATTTTAACGCCGCCAATTATTGAAACTAGCGGTTGCCTTGGCTCTAAAATTTTATTCAAATTTAAAATTTCTTTCTCTAAAAGCAAACCGGAATAAGCTGGCAAATATTTTTTAATAGCGCTTACCGAAGCATGATTGCGATGACTTACGGCAAAAGCATCGTTAACGTAAATTTCAGCCGAACTGGCCAAAACTTTGGCAAATTTTTTATTGTTTTTTTCCTCGCCAGAATTAAAACGCAAATTCTCCAAAAATATAATATCTTTAGGCGCCATATTACTCACAGCCGATTCAACTTTATGGCCAACGCATTGACTAATAAATAATATTTTTTTACCTAATAACTGCCCTAATCTTTTAGCAACCGGTTTAGCAGTATTATCTTTGTTTATATGAGTAATAATAATAATCTTTGTGTTATACCTTAATAAATAGCTGATAGTGGGTAAAATCGCTACAATTTTATAATCATCCTTGATTAAACCTTGTTCTATCGGTACATTTAAATCAGCGCGCAATAAAACAGTTTTGCCAGCCAAATTTTTAATATTTTTAATAGATTTTATTTTTACCCTGTGAGAAATTTTCATGGATATTTTTGCCTTGAATCATACTTAGTTCACTTGTTAATATTATAACATAAATCAATTAAAACAAAACTTCAACATCTTTTTCAGCGCCATCACGCATAATTAATAAATTAATTTTATCCCCGACCGCGTAACTCTGAACAATATCCGCCAAATCATTAACTTTATCAAGATTAATATTATCAACCGCAATTATAATATCACCCTCTTTAAGGCCGGCCTTGTCCGCAGGGCTGTTCTTTTTAACCGCAATATTCTTTACGTCCTTATAAATAACCACGCCTTTTTGCCAATAATTATTTTGCTCATCTACGGCAACAAATGATGTCAAATTAATATAATTAACGCCCAGACTTGGCCTGATTATAATTTTATTTTTAAATAAACTGTCAATCACGGTTTTTAAATGCGCCATAGGTTCAATCTCGCCCTTTTCATCAATTAGCCCTAAAGCGTCACCGGCTAAATTAAAAATCACCGAACCTCTAAATTCCTCGGGCACGTCATTATTTAAAATCAACTTAGTGGAAAAATTATCGCTTGGTTTAACAAACCCGCCGTTTTCTTTAAACCCAAGAACTGAAGAAATCCAGCTTAGCCCCAACCAATTTACGCTAATAATTAAATTACCCTTCTTAATATTTTGACTTTCCACGAATTTTTTTACTGGCAAATCTCTGGCCGCGACATGAATAAAATTAAAGCCGGTGGATGCGTCGCTTACAGCTTTATCAATTTGATATATTTTTTTATCTTGGGCAATAACAACATAATTGGTATAAAGTTTATCCAACTCTAAAGTGGTTACTATCCAGCCGTCTGAAGTTATAATAAAGCCCTGCCCGATAGCATCGCTTATTTTATAAAAATTATCAGAAGAAAAAATATTACCCGACTTAACAAGCTTTTGTTTTTTATAAATGCCGACCAAACTAACGCTAACCGAATTAATAGTTTCTTCTATTTTTACGTCTTGCTGGACAATAATATTTTTAGCATTACTGATTACTATGCCCCTGTCCCTGAATTTACCCTGGGAAAAATCAAAATTACTAAAAGAAGAAAAATTATCAACAAAATAAGATCCTGCGATTATTTCGCCAAATACGCCGCCGCCCATACTCAAAATTAAAATAA
>JAHJXD010000073.1 GCA_018827685.1 Patescibacteria group bacterium | reverse complement strand
GGAATTTTAGCGTGGCACCCCGACCGCCTTGCTCGTAATTCCATAGACGGCGGGCGGATAATCTATTTAGTTGATACTGGGAAAATTACCACGCTAAAATTTCCAACTTTTTGGTTTGATCCGACACCGCAGGGAAAATTTATGTTGTCCATCGCTTTTGGGCAATCAAAATATTATGTGGATAATCTTTCGGAGAATATAAAGAGGGGTCATCGGCAAAAATTGCGAAATGGAATATGGCCCGCTTGGGCGCCACTTGGCTATATAAACGACAAAAACTCCCATTGTATCGCCGTGGACAAAGAAAAGGCAAAATATATCAAGCGGGCTTTTGAAATGTATGCCACTGGCGAATACCCCCTTGCTCAAATCCGAAAGATTATCAATTCCATTGGCTTGGTTGGCAAGAAAGGCAAAATGCTTTCCGTCTCAAATTATCAGTATATGCTCAAGAATAAAATCTATTACGGAATGATTGAATATAACGGGGAACTGTATGACGGAAAGCATGAACCGATTATCACAAAGAAACTTTTTGATTCCGTTCAAGAAGTGATGGCGGACAAAAGCAAACCGAAATCGCCAAAACTGAAACCTTATGTGTATAGAGGATTTTTCCGTTGCGGGGAGTGCGGTTGCTTCATTACCACTGAAACGCAAAAAGGTCATAATTATTTGCGATGTACCAAACGGAAAAATCCTTGTTCGCAAAGGTATGCGAGAGAGGACGCCATCACTTCTCAAATCAAAGAGGAAATCAGAAAAGTTTCTTTGTCTTCCGCTTGGGCAAATACTTCAATCAATTATTTTGAAAATGAAAAAATGAAACTTGCCCAAGCGGAAAGCTCTTTCGCCCAAAAAGCGAGAGATGAGCTTGTGGAAATAGAAACAAAGCTTGATCGTTTGCTTGATTTACAACTGAACGGCAATTTGTCGCAAGCGGAATATACTACTAAAAAACACAAGCTCATTCTCGCTAAAAAGGATTTAGAAGAAAAAATCATCGCTTTTGGGCGAAAGAGCAATAATCGGTTCGAACTTGCCATTGCCTTTCTAAAAGACGCCAACCAAGCCGAAAAATACGCTCAACAAGAAAATCCCGAAAGGATTCGGGATTTTCTTAAAAAGATTGGTTCGAACTTCCGCATTGCCGACCGCACTTTGTTTTTGAATTTCAAAAACGCCTTCAAAATAGCGGAAAAATACCATGCCGAGGCGCTTTGCGCCGAGGTAACTTCTTACGATTTCACAAAAAGTGAAAATTGGCGGAGAGATAGGGATTCGAACCCTAGATACCTTGCGGTATACGCGCTTTCCAAGCGCGCGCCATCGACCACTAGGCGACCTCTCCGGAATTAATACGGCACAGGAGATTATCCTGTGCCTGGAATAATTATTCTCTAACGCAGTTTATAATTTAAACATTTTAGCTAAAGCCTCGGATAAAGGCTGATCGGTTCTTTCCAAGTCTTCAGGCAAATACTTTAACAAATTTTCGCGAATTGGCAAGGGATTCATGCTGCCAAGAGGGATTGATAATCTTGGTTTAATCACATTCTTAAATTCAAAATACAAATTTTTTATGTTCTCGCGAGGCTTATAAATAATGGAAAAATCTTTTATAACATCATAATCATAAAAATTTTTACCCACGATTAAACCTTCATCAGTTATAACAAAATTTATTATCATGGGCTCTCGGCCGTCATGAATTATAATAACTAGAGCGCCAATTATAATTATGGCGGCAAATAAAAAATTACCGCTAAAAAATGAATATATTATAAATATTAAACCGACGCTGGCGGAAATAATATACCAATGTTTTTTCCGTTCATGCTTGTCATATTCCGGTATGCTCCAGCCTATAATTTTTTTACTTAATTTATCAGATAAATTTTGTTTTTCCAGCATATAGTTATACTTAGAATAAGAAAAGATTTGATATGGCATTGGACCACAACCCAATATAACATTGAGGTTATTTTTGCGCTGTGATGCTGACGATTTTCACGACCTGAAGTTTGCCAGTGTATTTTTTTATTTTTTTCGTGGCGAATTTTACTAGTCCGGCAGTTAAAGCGAATAAAGTATCGTCTTTGCCGATTTTAACGTTTTTGCCGGCGCGGTATTTAGTTCCGCGTTGGCGGATAATAATTGATCCGGCTTTAGCGTATTCTCCGTCCTGGAGTTTTACGCCTAATCGTTGACTTTGCGAATCGCGGCCTAATACTGTAGAACCGCCAGCTTTTTTATGCGCCATATTATATTAATTTTCAATTTTCAATTTTCAATTTTCAATTAAAACTACACGAAAATCAAAAATTAATATTTTGAAAATTGTTTAAAAATTATTATTTAGTAATAATGGGACTGTGACCGAATGCTCTTTCGGATAGATTGGAAATTTATGCCAAACATGACATTCAATGATAATCTTATAATAGCAAAATGACAAAAATTGTCAATGGAAAATTGTCAATGGACTGCTTGACAGTAATATAATATATGATATTATATTAACACCAACTAATTTAGTAGGAATTAAGAGAATTTATTATTGGTAAGTTCATAATTTGTAGTGTATGAAATTTTCAACACGCGCCACTTATGGTTTAAGAGCAATTATTAATTTGGCTAAACATTTTAATGAGTCTAATTTAGCTTTGTCAGTCATTGCCATGGAAGAAGCTATTTCTTTAAAATATTTGGAAACACTATTTGCTAATTTAAAAAAGGCTGGTTTGGTTAAATCAATCAAAGGAGCTGGCGGCGGTTATAAATTAGCCAAACCAGCGCGTCAAATTACAGTTTATGAAATAATCAACGCTCTGGAAGGCAAGATGAGTTTATTCCATTGTTTAGATAAGCTTGGTAAAGTTTATTGTAAAAAAAATTGTACTTGTTCCGCCACTATGGCATTAGTTAAAATTCAAGAGTTGATTATGAAGACTTTGAAAAATCTTAGATTAAGTAAGTTATTATAAGTATACAAATTTACGAATAATATGCCGATGATGAGAATTATAAATCAATTAAAATATTGTGTAATTATTATTCTGGTGTGTTTGATAGCAATACCTGCTTTAGCCAAGACTCAATTAGACAGTGATAACGACGGCGTGCAGGATAAAGATGAGGTTGAAATTTATCATACTAATCCTTTGAATCCGGATACTGATGGCGATGGTTACAATGATTGGTTGGAATTAAATAATGGTTATTCTCCGCTCAGCTCAAAGAAAGTTAAATTAAAAGATAATGATTATGATAGTGATGGGCTATCAGATAGAATGGAACTGAATTTTCATACTGATTTAACTAATCCAGATACTGACAATGACGGGCATAAAGATGGAGAGGAAATTAACAATGGTTATGATCCGCTTAAAGCGGGAAATGTAAAATTAAGTAAAAAAATAGAAATTAATACAGGTAAAGAGCAAAAATTATATTATTTTTTAAATAATGTAAGAATGGGAGAATTTAAAATTTCTTCTGGTAAATTAAGCATGCAGACGCCTAGGGGAAATTTTAAAATAGACGGAAAAGCGCTTCGGGCTTGGTCAAAATACGGCCTGTGGATGCCATATTGGATGAGTTTAAAAAATGGATATTTTGGAATTCATGAATTGCCTGAGTGGCCAAATAGAACCAAAGAAGGAGAAAATCATTTAGGCATACCTGTTTCCCACGGTTGCGTTAGGTTAGGAGTAGGACCGGCCGAGTTTTTATATAATTGGGCGCCGGTTGGCACGCCGGTAAAGATATATTAATATATGCGATATTCTAAAAAAGTAATTCAGCATTTTAAAAGTCCGCATAATCAGGGTCAGATAAAAAATGCTGACGCTGTTGGTCAGGCTGGTAATCCAGCTTGCGGCGATGTTATGAAAATTTATTTGAAGATAAAAAAACAAGAAAACATTATTTCTGACATTAAATTTGAAACATTGGGTTGCGTGGCCGCGATTGCTGTTTCGTCCGCCTTAACCGATATTGTAAAAGGCAAAACGCTTGAAAAGGCAATGAAAATAACAAAAGACAAAATAGTAAAAGATTTAGGCGGTTTGCCTTGGCAAAAAATCCATTGTTCAATGTTGGGAGTTGAAGCGCTTAAAGATGCGATTGCTAAATATCAGAAAAATAATTTTTAATTTTTTAAAATTTAAACATTAAAAATTGGAAATTTTAAACAATATGATTAAAAGAAAAATTAAAGTTTTAGCGTCAACTATTGATAAGATAAAAAGTGTTTTAGAACAAATTAGACCATCTTTGCAAATGGACGGCGGAGATGTTCATTTTGTTAATTTTGATAAAAAATCAGGCGTGTTAAAAGTGGAGTTAATGGGCCATTGCGTACATTGCCCAATGTCGCAAATTACTTTAAAACAGGGGATTGAGGCGAAGATAAAGAAACAAGTGCCATGGGTTAAAGAAGTAATAGCAGTCCCTGAATGTAGTTTACAATGACAAATCAATATCAAAATCCAAATAACAAAAAATAAATAATTTGTCATTTAGCCATTTGTTATTATAAATAATTTTATGAGACAAAATAAAAAATCAATTTATCTTGATCACAGCGCAACCACTCCTGTTGATAAAAATGTGCTTAAGGCTATGTTGCCTTATTTTAGTAATAAATTCGGCAATCCTTCTTCAATCCATGGTTTTGGCCAAACAGCGCTGGCAGGGGTTGATGTTGCTAGAGAAAAAGTGGCGAAATTTTTAAATTGCTCGCCTTTAGAAATTATTTTTACTTCAGGCGCTACTGAAGCTGATAATTTGGCTATTTTTGGCGTTATAGACGCTTTAAGTAAAAGCGATCAAGGTAAAAAATTGCATATTATCACATCAGTCATAGAGCACCCAGCTGTTTTAGAGCCTTTTCGTCAGCTTGAAGCTCAAGGAATGGAAGTTACTTATTTGCCGGTTGAGAAAAATGGCATAGTAAATTTAGATGTTTTTAAAAAATCAATCAGAGAAAATACGGTTTTTGTTTCCATTATGTATGTTAATAGCGAGGTTGGCAGTATTCAGCCGATTAGGGAAATCGGAAAAATTATTGAAAAAATAAATCGCGTTAGAATTAAAGAAAATAAAAATAAAGTATATTTTCATACTGACGCGGTACAAGCATTAAATTTTTTAAATTGCGACATTAAATATCTTCACGTTGATTTGCTATCGCTTTCCGGGCATAAAATTTATGGGCCAAAAGGCGTGGGCGCTTTATTTGTTAAACAGGGGACTCTGATTAATGGTGTGCAATTAGGCGGGCATCATGAAAAAAATTTAAGAAGCGGAACTCTAAATGTTCCTGGCATTGTCGGTTTGGGCCAAGCTATTAAAATTTGCGGGGAAAATAAAGAAAAAAATAATAAAAAAATTGCTGAATTAAGAAACGAATTTATTATTTTAATCAAACAAAAAATTTCAAATATTGCGATCAATACAGATATAAATAATTCAACCCCATCTCATGCCAATATTTCATTTATCGGAGCGGAAGGAGAATCAATATTAATTGCTCTGGACTTAGAAAAAGTAGCTGTTTCTACTGGTTCAGCTTGCGCTTCAGCCAGCTTAAAAGCCTCTCCCGTATTATCAGCTATGGGGATAAAAGACGAAATCGCTCATAGTACTATTAGATTTACTTTTGGAAAAAATAATACTCTATCGGAAATAGAAGCAGTGTTAAAAATTTTGCCGCCAATTATTGAAAAATTAAGACATATGGCGCCGGAATTGTAAGTCCCATTTAACGAAAAGGGCTAATAATATTTTTTAATTCATTAGGCTTGGTTTTTTCCGTTACTTTATCTATTACAATATTCAATTTTGCCATATCGACCATACCCATAATCACTTTTTCTCTAAGAATTATAATTTTTTTAGTTTGGGCTATTGCTTGATAAAAATTTTTATACAAAAATAATGACATGAAAATTAAAATTATTAAAGTTATAAGAATAATAATTTCGGCTGCTAGACCGGATAATTTTTTCAGAGTTAATTTTATTATTGATTTTTTTGTTATTTTTATCATATTATTTAGGCGCCGTGATCTGAAAGAGCATTGGGCCGCAGTCCCTTCTAGTTCCAAAAAGTATCGGCATTAATAAGCATATTAAGCTGGTTGGTTTCAATATGGGCGGGCAAGACTCTTTGACTATCGGCTTTGGCTTGCTCGTTGTCGGAGGCTGGGAATAATTCTAGTAATTTAACGTTAATATAGTAGCTTAAATTTTCAAGATTCATTAGATACCGCAGTTGTTTAATAAAGCCGCCTTTAGTAAGAAGTTGCAAGTTGGTTTTTTGAAAATTTTTATTTTCCACTTGTTGCGGCGCGCTTAAATTTATTTTTTGGCTTATCTGGTTTTTATTGGCTTCATTTTCCAGACTGGTAATAAATTCCAGCTCGCGGTTTTTATTGATAAAAATTTGGTCCAAGAGTTCAAGCTTAGGCTTAATTTCTTTTAAATTTTGGGCTAGTTGCCTTATTTTTTGGCTTTTAATGTATTTTTTTTCCAGATCTTCTCTCTGCGCTTCTATGGCGCCGCTTATATCTTTAATTTCTCTGATGGTCGGAATGATAATAAAATAAACTAAAGATAAAATTATTACAAAAAAGCCGACCATGCTCGCGGTAATTTTATTTTTTAGGCTAAGTTTTGAATATTTATTGGTGTCCACATGAGTATTATAAGTTTGATAAATTTATTTTGGCGCTTATTTCAAAATTAATATTTTCTTTTTCCAAAATATTTTTAATTGGAAGATCAATATCTTTAAAAATAGTTGTAGCTTCCATTTTTTGTTTAAAATCAAGCAAACTTTCTCGCATGCCGGCTTTACCTTTAATTTTTATTGTTTGTTCCACAGAATTAATTTGAAGATAATTTAAGCCAATATCATTAGACGTTATGTTGGCCACGGTTTTTAATAAATTTGACCAAGGGATGAAGTCTTTTTGCACTTTTTCTATAAAGTTTATCCGGTTATTTATATCTATTATTTTAATATTATAGTTTTGATTGTTTTTTGTTACCAAGGTGGTTTGGCCAACAATATCATTGAATTTTGTCTGGAGTATGGTTTTGGCAGCCAAAAGGATAATGGCGGCAACAATAGTAATAATAATCAAAGTTAAATAGATTTTTTTAATAAATAAATAAAAACGGCGCAGTTTAATTTCTTTTTTTAATTCCTCTGAAATAAGGTTTAGAGTAAGCATAATAATTTTAAGGGACAGTCCCTTTATAATTCATCTATAAAAATTTCTCGTAAAGCCAGGCCAATGGCTGTAGCAAAAGTAGCGCTAGAATTTTGTTTAATAGATAAGTTTTTTTGTTTATCATCAGAATCAAGTTTAATTAATTTAAAATCTAAGGTATGTTTTTCCGCGAAGATTTCATCGAATTCATTTTTTTCCTCGGATAAATTAGTTAAAGCATCGGCTAACTTAACTTCGACAGAAAATTTTTTACTAATAATTTTTTTCAGATTAAGCATATTGGCGCCACCGCCGCATAGTAAAATTTGGTTTAACGGTCCGCGTTGATTAAAATAATTTTCATAAAATGAAATTGCTTCTTTTATTTTTTCCATCAAATTTTTTAGATTATCAGTTAAGATGTTTTTAATTACTCCGTTAGCTTTATTCTCATCTAAGCCGCAGATAATTTTTGCTTTTTCCGCTTGTTCTTTAGTTAGATCTAAAGTCTGTGAAATTTTAGCAGTGATTTCTTCGCCAGAGATGGGCATGCTAACGGTAAAGAGTATGGTATGGCCGGAATAAAATATCATACAGGCGTGGTTAGCGCCAATATCAATAATGCCATAATTCAGATTATCGCCTGCTATTGGTTTTAAACTAAATGTTTCTTCTTTTAGCAGGGATCGGCAAATAGATATTGGCTCAATTTCAAGCGCGATGGGCGATAATTTAGCCTGATCAAGCAAGTCAGTATATTGATTGACTATATTTTTAGGCGTAGCGCCGATTAAAACCAAATATTTGTCAGTCAATTCTTCAATAATTTGCCAATCATAGTAAATTTCATTAAGCTCCATCGGCACATGTTTTTCAATTTCTGAGCCGATAATATCAGCTAAATGATTTGGTGATTTTTGTATTTCAATTAATTTAATAAAAGTTTTTGATTCAGGCAGACAGGCCACAACTTTTTCGGAACTGACTTTCCCGTATAGCGGATCAGCTATTATTTTTTTAATGGCTTTAATTAGCTCGGCTTTATTTTTTATTTCCCCATTAACAATAATTCCCTGGGGCAGATTTAATTTGCTTAAGGCTTGAATTTTTATTTTATCCCGGCTTTTATCAAGCTGGACTAATTTTATGGATAAATCGGAAATATCTAGGCCGATTGGGCTGGATGATCCCTTGATTAACATCATAATTTTATTATATCATATAACGCTAGCGATTAATATTCTTCTTCCCAATGATTAACTGTAATAATCGGAGAAAATTCGGTGGCACCCAGGGTTTCAACCAGAATATCATTATTATAATTAATATTGAGCGGTTGCCAGATGCTGGTAATGGTTAATTTTCTGCCGATTAGGCCGCCGGTAACATTAAAACTGAAGCCGATAGGGAAACTTACGATGCTTAACTGGTCGCTGGCATAAACAACGCCGTTAATACTAATATCGCTGATCCAGGTTTCAAAATTAATTTTTCTTTTGGCTAAAATGCCGGCGGCTTGGCCGGTAGTATGATTTACCGTGATTGAATTGCTGCCGCAGCGAAAACCGCGACAGAGCGAATGCCCGACGATTAAATCTCGGCCAACTATCAAAAGGCCATTGACTGTCAATGTTTGTCCGCCTTTTACATTGACGTCGCCGTCAACATAAGTGATCGGTCCGGGTAAAGTCAGGTTTTGATTATTTTGCATTAAAATTTCAAACTGGGCCTGGGTGTAAACTATAGTGGCGCGATTTTTTAAAGAATTGGCGCTGGCTGAATCAAAATCAACCGCCGGCATGGTAATACTGGCCGCGGCCGGTGGATAATTGGCCGAATGAATGGCACCGGCCACGCTCACCGTAGAAGAGTCTGATTTAATATATTGATTAACCGCGTTCAGGTCTGTGTCCACATTGACTGTGCTAAAGCTGTTGACGATAAAATTATTATTAGAATGGGCGCTGCCATCGTGGAAATTTACCTTGCTGTACGAAATATCAATATTGCCGTCGGCGAAACCGCCATTATCCTTGACGCCGGATTGTCCCAGGGCGCGATAAACATAAGTTTTGACGATTCTTTGGCTGGTTTTATCGTTGATATTTATTGAGCCGGTTGAAATAATATTGCCGTGAGCTATGCTCGTGTTAGTTATAGCAACAGTGTATGAGCCGCTGTTGGGGCCAAACGGGTCGGTGCGGGTGAAACTGGCAGTCCAGGTTGGGTTAGTTTCAAAATTATTTTTGTAGCTGGCGTCGTTTTTTAATTTCCAAACCATTTCCTGTATGCCCGCTTCAGCTAAATAATAAGTCTTACCTCCGCTAACCTGGCTGGCGGCAATTTTGGTTTCGGTTGAAGAAAAATTTAAAACATAAATGCCTAAAGACAATATTAAAAACATTATTAAAATGGTAATTAGGAGAGCAACCCCGCTTTGTAATTTAAACTTTTTATAGCCAATCATATTGTTAAATGGTGATTTTAATTTCTGCCAAAGGCGCTGGTTTCTATTTCAAAAGTGTTGGTATTTTTTGTTAGTTTAAGATAAATATTTACTATGCCGTTAGATCCCCAAAATTTTATTTGGTTAAAGTATTCTCCTATGACGCGCGCGTTGCCGTCTAAATTTATTTCATTTGGCGGGGAACCGCCTGCGTCAAGGCTGTTATAATAAACATAAACATCTGGATCCGTATTAAAATAATAAGCTTTATGTTCTCTCATTAAGTCAGTACCGTTTAAATAATAACGTATATAGGTAATTCGGCTTGAGTCGTGGCCGTCTTGAAAGATAATATGATCGGCCGGAGGGTTGGCTGGGTCGGTATCGGTCGGCGGCAAGGTGGTAATAATATCAGGTGATTGTCTTAATTCCCTTGATAAACGGTCAAGAGAAACACGGTTGTTTTGGGTTAATTCGGCTGAATCAGAGCTTTTTTTATAAGATTTTTGCGACAATGAAAAAATCGATCCGGTTAAAAGTATAACCATAACAAAAATAGCCAGACTTACCATTATTTCCGGCAGAGTGAACCCGGTTTGTTTATTTATTTTATGCATAATTTAACGTTGGCTAGATAAGGCCGAGATGGTATAAGACTTTTCTGTTTTAGAGATAGAATTAGTATAATAAACTGTGATAGAAATTTTTTTCATGCCCGTATCGCTGGCCGAGGCCTGCCAGTCGCCATCAAGATAGCTAACCGTGGTTTGCCTTTGAAAAAAATACAAATAATCAGCCGAGTCGGCCGATAGGCGTTGTTTAGCTTCAACCGTGCCGACCGGAATATTGTCGTAGCCTAGCGCTAAAAGCTGTTCCAGTTTGTCTTGCGCCAGATAGGAGGCCTTGGTAGAATTTTCCGCGGTTTTTACTATGGTTTGGCTGAAAGGAAAAGACTGAATCAGGCTGATAAAAGCCACCATTAAAATCAATAAAGCAACCATGGTTTCAATTAACGACATGCCGCGATTGTTTAAAATATTTTTTAGCATTTTATTGCAATTGAATATAGCCGGACGGCTTTATATTAATAGTGGCGTCAACATTGTTTGTGTTAGTTAAAATTACGGTTCCGGCTTGGCTGACGCCCCCGTAAAAATTAAAAACCACTTTATTATCGGTTAAATCGGTAATCTGTTTTATGCTTATTTCTGATTCAAGAGTTACGGTTTTAACCGTGGTGGTGGCCGTGTCTATTTTTAGAATTTGATATTGATCATTAACTAAATCAAAAACGACTTGGTGAACTTTTTGCTCGGTGATGGTTAATTGCTGGGCGTATCTTAGGTCGGTGGTTAAGTCGCGAGCAGTGGCGTTGAGTTTTAAATTCGGCTGGTATTTTCTTAAGTAAGGTATGGCAATAGTGGATAAGAGAACGATAATACCGATAGTAACCAAGAGATCCATCAACATGCTGCCTTGATGATTTTTATAAAAATTTACCCCGTTAGAAATCCCTTTTTTATTTATTGGCATATTAATTATCAATTTACCCCTTAAGCAAATAATTTCTAACGGGGTTCATATTCTGTTTTAAATTATATTACAGACGTCAAAGAGTACATGGGCATAATTACGGCCACGGCTATGCCGCCGACAATCACGCCAAGACTTAAAATTAAGATCGGTTCAATTATCGCCGGCAGGTTATTCATGATTTGGTCAATTTCGCCTTCGTAGAATTCGGCTAATTCTTCAAGTATATAATCAAGTTCGCCGGTTTCCTCGCCCACAGAAATCATTTGCGTGACTACTGGCGGAAATAATTTTGGATAATTGGCGATAACTTCGTTTATGGTACAGCCCTTTTTAATTTTATCGCTCATTTCATTTAAAGCATCGTGGTAATAGACGTTGCCTAAAACATTGGCCGTAATTTGAAAGCTTTTAATGAGCATAATGTCGGTTTTTAGAAGAGAGCTGATGGTGCGGGCGAAACGAGCTAGATTTATTTTTTTAATAATTGGCGATAGAATTGGCAGTTTTAAAAGCAGGCCGTGAAAAATATATTTCCCCTTTTTCGTTTTGATTGACTGAACTAAAATTAATATAAAAATAATTAGACCTATGAGATAAAGTAAACCGTTAGAAACTAAACTGCCGGACAATTTAATTAATATTTTGGTAGCTAATGGCAGTTCGGCATTAAAATCTTTAAACATGGCGGTAATTTTAGGAATTACGGAAATCATCATAAAAATGCCGATGCCGGTTATGGCGACTAAAATTACCGCCGGATAAGTTAGCGCTCCCTTAACCTTTGAACCCAACTCATGACTTTTTTTAAATTGAATATATAATTTCTTTAAGACATCTTCCAGTTTTCCTGAAATTTCACCCGACTCAATCATGCTAATAAATAATTGGCCGAAGATTTTTTCATGCGGCCTTAAGCTTTCGGTAAAACTTACGCCATTTTCCACATTTCTTGAAATGTCGTCTATTATTTCAGAAAATCTTTTATTATTTGTTTGCCGAGTTAAAGTTTTTAACGTTACGGACAAAGAAATTCCGGCTTTAAGCATGATTGCTAAATTTTGGACAAAAAATAATTTTTCAGAAATGGGAATTGGAGAAAATTTTTGTAAAAAACGGTTAATCGCGCCCATTTTTTTAGATTGGTTTTTTGACTCGTTTTCTGACTCGTTTTGCGGCGGTAAATTTATTGGCATAAACTATTATTTAGTTATTGTGTAAAAATATTATTTTTCAGCGTAGATCAGCGGAAACTTGGCTTAAAGTATGAATTTTATAAATCACCAAAATTGTGGACAAATAATTTTTACACAGAAACTAACTAGAAATTACTCTTTTGTTACTCTCATAATTTCTTCAATCGTGGTGATGCCGTTTTTGGCTTTAATAAAGCCGTCTTCAACAATAGTGAGCATGTTTTGTTTTTCCGCTTGTTTTTTAAGTTCGGCAGGCGAAGCCTTTTTTAAAATTAATTCTGACATTTCCTCGGTAACTTCCAAAATTTCATAAATACCAAGTCTGCCTTTATAGCCGGAGTTAGAGCATTGTTTACAGCCTTTGCCTCTATAAAATAACAAAGCTTCTATGCCTTGTTTGGCGTTGATAATAATTTTTTTTTCTTCAAGCATCAGCATAATATTTTCAAGATCAAGCTGCTGCTTTAATTCTACTATTGTTTGTTTGTCTAATTTATAGCTCTGGATGCAATTAGGGCAAATTTTTCTGACTAATCTTTGGGCAATTATAATATTAGTGGTTGAAGCTACTAAAAAAGCCGGCACACCCATATCGGAAAGTCGAGGAAGAGTAGTTACTGCGTCATTAGTATGCAGAGTTGACAGTACTAAATGGCCGGTCATAGCGGCATGAATAGCAATCTCCGCGGTTTCTTGGTCGCGAATTTCTCCTACCATAATAATATTTGGGTCTTGTCTTAAAAAAGCTCTTAAGCCCACGGCGAAAGTATAGCCGATTTTTGGGTTGACTTGGGATTGGTTAACGCGCGGAATGCGGTATTCAATTGGATCTTCAATGGTTATAATATTGACTTCAGGCGTGTTTAAAATATTCATGATCGTGTAAAGCGTGGTGGTTTTTCCTGAACCGGTCGGTCCGGTTACTAAAATCATGCCATGCGGTTTAGAGATATTTCTTTTAATAGATTCTAGGGCTGAAGGCTGCAAGCCTAATTGTTCCAAGGTTAAAACTTGCGCTTTTTCGTTTAGTAGACGCATAACAATTTTTTCTCCGTCAAAAGTCGGGATAATGGAAACTCTGAAAGAAATTTTATATTCTTTAGTGCTTATTTTAAAGCGGCCATCTTGAGGCAAGCGATGTTCATCAACTTTTAAGTTGGCTAATATTTTTATGCGGGCGATAATTCCCTGTTGGACGGTTTTTGGCAAGGTCATTACCGTTTTTAAAATGCCGTCAACGCGGTAGCGCGCTATAATATCTTTTTCTTCCGGCTCGATATGAATATCACTGGCGCCTTCGAAAATCGCGTATTCCAAAAGTGTGTCAACGATTCTAATAATTGGTAAATTTTCCGCTAATTTTTTAAGATTGGCATCGCCGACATTAACATTTTCATCAGTTAAGTCTTTAAATTCGGCTTTTAAGCTTTTATGATATTGTTTTAAGACGTAGTTAAGGCTTTCAGGCGCAGTTAAATAAATTACCGGCTTTAAGTTAGTTTTTTTTCTAATAAATTCAAAAATTTCTATATTTTCCGGGTCTAATGTAGCGATTTTTATTTCTTTGTCATCAATGGCGAAACAAATTATTTGGTGAGTTGAGGCAATAGGTTCCGGAATATTAAGCAGGACATCTTTTCTTATAATTTGATTTTTTAGATTAATAAAAGGCACTTTAAAGTAGCCGGCCGCATTTTCGTATAGAGAGCTTGAGGTTGTTATTTTTTTTTCAATTAAATAATTTTCCAGAGTTTTGCCAGTTTTTTCCGCCTCTTTAGAAAATTTTTCAAATTTTTGCGTTGGTATGATATTTGATTTTTCCAATATTTTTTTTAATTGTTGATTTGATAACATGTAATTTTTTGTTGATATTTTTAATTATTTATATTATACCATAATTTATCTTTTTTTGAAAAGAACGGCAGTTCGTAGCTCATAACTCGTAACTCGTAACTAAAATGCGGAAACAAGGAGTTACGGGTTACGGGTTGCGAGTTATGGGAAAAGTATGTTAAGTTAAATATATGGCGATTGATGGCCATAAAATATTGAATTATTTATATCTTGGCCGCGAAAAGTTGGTTCAAGCTATTTTATATTTGGTTAGTTTCATGTTTGTCAGAATGTATTTATTGTTTTTATTCGCTTTAAATATTATTAACTGGCTGTTAGCTTTTTATATTAATAATAATGTAAGCCAGAATCTGGTTGTTTTGCATTATAATGTTAATTTGGGCGTAAATTTGATTGGTAACGCGCGCGATATTTATATTATTCCGACTTTAGGTTTGGCCTTTATTGCAATAAATTTTCTTTTATTGTTAAATATTTTTAAAAAAGATAAATTTTTAATTCATTTATTGTTAGGGTTTTCTCTGTTAATTAATTTATTTTTAATTGCCGGCACTGTTGTCATATATTTAGTTAATTTTCGATAATACGAACGAAAAAATATGTTTGATTTTTATATTATTAAAATTTTGTTTTTAACCACTTTGGCCTTTACGGTTGCTATTTTTTGGACGCCTTTGTTAACCCATTATTTATATAAATATAATCTTGGTAAAAAAATTAGAGCCAACGGCTCAACGCCAATTTATACCAAAATGCATGCGCATAAAGACGGCACGCCAACCATGGGAGGTATTTTAATTTGGCTGACGGTTTTAATTCTCGCGGTTATGTTTTATTATTTGCCGAAAATTTTCTCCGCGGATATTTTTAATTATTTTAATTTTTTATCTCGCAGAGAAACTCTGCTTCCGCTAGGCGCTTTAGTGGCGACTGCCTTAGTTGGTCTGGTTGACGATTGGCTGGATGTTAGGGGTAAGGGCATTTTGCTCGGCGGCGGCTTAAGGATTAAGCATCGTTTGTTGATTTATACCATTATCGCTTGCTTTGGCGCTTGGTGGTTTTATTTTAAATTAGGTTGGGACGTTTTTCATATTCCATTTTTAGGCGACTATCAAATGGGCTGGCCGTATATGTTAATTTTTGTTTTTGTTTTAGTGGCCACGGCTTTTTCGGTTAATGAAACCGATGGCTTGGATGGTTTGGCCGGCGGTGTTTTGCTTTTTTGTTTTGCCGCTTTCGGCGTAATCGCTTTTTCTACCGGCAAATATGATTTAGCCGCTTTTTGCGGCGTTATTGTCGGCGCTTTATTAGCTTTTTTATGGTTTAATATTAATCCTGCCAGGTTTTATATGGGCGATACCGGTGCTATGAGTTTAGGCATTACTTTGGGCATAATCGCCATGCTAACTAATTCGGTTTTAATTTTACCAATTATCGGTATGATTTTTGTCATAGAATCTTTTTCAGTTATTATTCAGCAGTTATCCAAAAAAATCAGAGGAAAAAAAATTTTTATTTCTTCGCCGATTCATCATCATCTTGAAGCCATTGGCTGGAGCGAACCTAAAATCGTTATGCGTTTTTGGGTTATGGCTGGCGTTAGTGCAGCCATAGGCTTAGCGGTGTTTTTATTGGATAAGACGATGTAATAAAGTCCGTAAAAAACATGTCTTCACTTATTGGTTGGTTTAATGAATTAATTAATTATAAAGGCGAGCATGAATCAGACAGGCCGCTTATTTTTATAGTTGGAGCGATTATTGTTTTTGGTCTCATAATGCTTTCTAGCGCTTCATCGGTTATCGCTTATAGCGCTCATCAAGATAGTTATTATTTTTTTAAGCATCAACTCTTCGGTTTGTTTCTGGGCTTGGCCGCTGCTTGGTTTTTTTCGCGAGTTGATTATCAAGTTTGGCGTAAATACGCTTTATGGATGTTAATTGCTTCTATCGGTTTACTGCTTTTAGTTTTTATTCCTGGTCTGGCTGGCGCGTGGGGAACGTCTCGAAGCTGGATTAATGTTTTTGGTTTTTCTTTGCAGCCTTCGGAATTTGTTAAAATTACCTTTTTGCTTTATTTAGCGGCTTGGCTGGAAGGCAGAAAAAAACAGCTGGCTGAAGCGTCGCGACACATCAGATCGTTCGTGGTTGTTTTGGGAGTTATTGCCTTACTTATGATATTACAGCCGGATATGGGCACTTTAACTATCATTGCTTTAACTTCGTTGGTGGTTTATTTTATTGGCGGAGGTAATTTAAAGCATATTATAGGTTTGATGTTGTTAGGGTTGGTAACTTTAATTATTATGGTAAATATTTATCCTTATCAAGCTAATCGATTTAAATGTATGATAGACCCATCATATTCACCTAAAGAATATTGTTATCAAGTTAATCAATCTTTAATTGCTGTTGGTTCTGGTGGTTTTTGGGGCCGTGGCTTAGGCGCTTCCAGACAGAAATTTTTATATTTGCCGCAAGCGCAAAATGACGCTATTTTTCCTATCATTAGCGAAGAAACAGGTTGTATTTTTTCCATAGGTTTAATTTTATTATATTTAATGTTATTTTACCGAGGATTTCTTATTGCTAAGCGCGCGCCAGATGATTTTGGAAAAATTTTAGCCATAGGCATAGTTAGTTGGATAGTAATTCAAACTTTGATAAATATTGGCGGTATGGTTAATATAATGCCTCTGACTGGCGTGCCTTTGCCCATGGTAAGTTATGGTGGTTCGGCCATGCTGGTGGCTTTAGCCTCAATCGGCATATTAATTAATATAAGCAAGCAGACGAGAGGTAATTGAGAATTACGAATTATCAACTTTTATTTATACAATAATTATGAATTTTAGAAGTAAAACAGCGCGGCATAAAAAAATTGTCAAAGTATTACTAACAGGCGGGGGTACTGGCGGATCAGTGGCGCCGTTGTTGGCTATTGCAGAGGGATTAACCGCCCCACCCCCATTGTCAGAGGGGAAATTCAACCCCTCCTGCTCTCATTGTCAGGGAACAGAGTTTGAGTTTTTGTGGATTGGGACGAAAAATGGACCAGAAAGGGAAATGGTTGAAAAAGCTGGCATTAAATTTATGGCCATAACAGGGGGCAAATGGCGCCGGTATTTTTCTTTTAAAAATTTTATTGATATTTTTAAAATAAAAATAGGTTTTTGGCAATCGCTTTTTATTCTCTTAAAATCACGGCCGGATTTAGTAATAACTGCTGGTAGTTTTGTAAGCGTGCCTGCTGTTTGGGCTGCATGGTTTCTTGGCGCAAAAGTGTTGGTTCATCAGCAAGATGTTCGTTTGGGTTTGGCAAATAAATTAATGGCGTGTTTAGCAAAAGTAGTGACAGTTACTTTTGAAGATTCACTTGCAACTTATGGCAAAAAGGCAATTTGGACTGGAAACCCGGTAAGGCAAAGCCTTACGCTCGCAACTCGCAACTCGCAAACGCTCGCAACTCGCAACTCGCAAACGCTCGCAACTCGCAACTCGCAAACGCTCGCAACTCGCAACTCGCAACTCGCAACTCAATACGGGTTAAAAAATAATTTGCCGATTGTTTTAATTTTGGGCGGCGGAACTGGAGCCGAGTCAATAAATAAATTAGTGGCGGAAAGTTTAAGCGAGTTAACTAAATTTTGTCAAATAATACATATAACCGGGAAAAACAAGAGTTACGGGTTACGAGTTACGAGTTATGAGAGCTACGAATTTTTAGATGTTAAGCAAATGGCCGAGATTTACAGTTTAGCAGATGTTGTTGTAAGTCGTTGCGGCTTGGGAGTTTTGTCTGAATTGTCATATCTTGGCAAGCCGGCAATTTTAATTCCTCTGCCAGATTCGCATCAAGAAGACAACGCGATTATTTTTGCTAAAGCGCAAGCGGCCGTTGTTTTAAAGCAGAAAGAATTAACATTTGAAAAATTAACCGATGAGATTGAAAAATTAATTAAAAATCAAGATTTGCAAAAAAAATTAAGTCAGAATATTAAATTAGTTATGAAGCAAGGAGCGAATGAGGCGATGGTGAAAATTATTAGGGCAATGATGTAAAATTAAGAAAATTAACTCAAATCCCCCTACCCCCCTTTATCAAGGGGGCAAAATACAGGGGGCAAAATCCCCCTACCCCCCTTTATCAAGGGGGCAAAATACAGGGGG